>JAEERN010000032.1 GCA_016285815.1 Clostridiales bacterium | reverse complement strand
GCGGACCGGTCCCGGACCGGCCGCCGGAGCCGGAGACCGCGGCGGAGCGCCGGGCGGAGCGGGACGCCGCCGAGCGTCTGGCCCGGCAGCTGGAGAACATGATGAACTACGACGGGACGGAAAGGGGGCAAAGGCCGCTTGAGCAAGAGCGCGTATAAGGCGGACGCGCAGGCCGTCTGGGAGGAGTACGCCGCGGGGACGGCGTACAACGAGAGCATCGGTCTGTACGACACGGTCCGCAAGAACGAAAACTTTTTCATCGGCAACCAGTGGGAGGGCGTCAACGCGCCGGACCTGGAAAAGCCGGTGATCAACGTGCTGAAGCGCTGCGTCAGCTATTTCCTCGCCATGCTGTCCTCGGACGCGGTGGCCACGGAGGTGACGCCGTTTTCCGGAGACCCCGTCTCGACGCTGGCCGCTGGCGTGCTGTCGCGGGAGATCGGAAAGGTCGCGGAGCGCGCCGGCCTTCGCGAAAAGCTGCGCGACATGCTGCGGAACGCGTGCGTGGACGGCGACGGGTGTCTGTACTTTTACTTCGACGGCGGCGTGGAGACGGGCCGCGCGGCCCGGGGCGAGATCCGGGCCGACGTGCTGGAAAACACGAAGGTCCTGTTCGGGAACCCCTACGTCGGGGACGTCCAGACCCAGCCCTATCTGATCGCGGTGCAGCGCATGCTGGAGGAGGACGCCCGGGCGCTGGCAGAGGAGAACGGAGTGGATCCGGATCTGGTGCGGCCGGACGACGAGGACGACCGCTTCGCCAACGAGGGCCTGGACCGGCGGAACAATCTGGTCACGGTCCTGACGCGGCTGTGGAAGGAGGACGGGACGGTGCGCTGCTGCCGCACCGTGCGGGACGCGGTGCTGATGCAGCCCCGGGACACGGGCTATACGCTGTACCCGCTGGCCTATATGTCGTGGGAAAAGATCCGGAGCTCGTATCACGGACAGGCGGTTATCACGGGGCTGATCCCCAACCAGATCTACATCAACCGCCTGTGGGCCATGGCCATGCAGTACGTCAAGCTGTGCGCGTTCCCCACCATGCTCTACGACCAGACGCGGATCTCGCGCTGGACCAACCGCATCGGCCAGGCCATCGGCGTGCGGGGCAATCCCAACGACGCGGTGGCCTCGGCCTTTCGCCCCGGCGATATGAGCGCCCACGTCTTCCAGCTGGTGGACCGGACCATGGCGTACACCAAGGAGTGCATCGGCGCCTCGGACGCGGCGCTGGGCAACGTGAACCCGGTCAACACCTCGGCCATCATCGCGGTCCAGAAGGCCAACGCGGTGCCGCTGGAGCTGCAGCGGCTGACGTATTTCGACTTCGTCGAGAGCTGCGTTCGGATCCTGATCGACATGATGCGCGCGGACTACGGCGTTCGGACGGTCCGCGCCGAGACGGAGAACGGCGTTCGGCTGGACGTGGATTTCGACTTCGGCGCCATCTCGCCGGAGTCGCTGGAGCTGCGCGTCGACGTGGGCTCGTCGTCCTACTGGTCGGAGCTGACGCAGATCCAGACGCTGGACAACCTGTATCGCCTCGGCATCATCAAGGACGCGGCGACTTATATCGAGAGCCTGCCGGAGGGAACGGTCCCCAACCGGGAGCGGATCCTCGGCGAGCTGAGACAACGGCAGAAGACCGACACGGCCGCGGAAGCGGGCGTTTAAAATGGCCAGATCGGCGAAAAAGTGAAAGGAGAACCTCATGGAGAGCGAAACCAGCTTGGACATGACCGCGCCGGCGGAGGAGACGGCGGCGGCGGGACCCATCGCCACGCCCGGTCCGCAGACCGGCGCCGCGGAGCAAACAGACGAAGCGGAGATCCGAAACGAAACGCACACGGTCAAGTACAACGGCGAGCTGCGCGAGCTGACGCTGGAGGAACTGAAGACCGCCGCCCAAAAGGGGCTGAACTATGACAAGGTGGCCGCGGAGAGGGATCGGCTCCGCGCCGCGCGGGAGTTCGGCGTGCTGGACCGGATGGCCGGCCGCGAGGGCATCACCCGGGAGGCCCTTCTGGACCGTTTGGAGCAGAGCGAGACGGTCCCGCCGGCCGGCGGGCGGGCGCCGTCCGGCGAAGACGGCGCGGCCGGAAGGCTTTCGGCCTTTCGGGCCCTGTATCCGGACGTGGTCCGGCTGCCGGAAGAAGTGGTCGCGGATATCGGCCGGGGCGAGGACATCGTGGTGGCCTATCAGAAGCACGAGATCCGCGAGCTGAAGCGCGAGCTCGCCGCGCAGGAGCAGAACGCCAAAAACCGCGAAAGGTCGGTCGGAAGCCTTTCGGACACGGGTTCGGAGGGGAACCGCTATTATTCGGAACGGGAGCTGGACTCCCTTCAGAAAAACGGCGGAAAGAGGCTTTTGGACGACGCGGTGTGGGAAAAAGCGGTGAAGAGCATGATCTTTCACCAGAAAAACAAGAAAGGATGATTTTGAAACATGGCATACGAAAACTTTAAAGAGACCATCTGGGCCAAGGGCATCGAGCGCGCGCTGCTGAAGCGGTGCGTTCTGGAGAACAACTGCAACACCAAATTCGCCGGCGAGGTCGGCGAGGGCAAAAAGGTCAAGATCCTCGGCGCGGCCAGACCGACGGTCCGCACCTATGTTCCCGGCACCAACATCAACGTTGCGGAAAAGCCCAGCGACACCGGCGTGACGCTGGAGATCGACCAGTTCAAGTACGCCAACTTCTTCGTGGACTCCATCGAGGCGGCCCAGAGCGACGCGGACATCATGCAGGCGCTGGTCGACGGCGCGGCCGACGGGATCACGGAGCTGCGCGACGCCTACGTCGGCTCGCTGGCGGCCAACGCCACCAACAAGACCACCTCGTCTTCGGCCAACACCGAGGAAAAGGCCATCGCGCTGGTGGACGCGGCCCTGATCTCGCTGTGGGGCATCGGCGTCCGCTCGGCCGACGACGTCGTCGTGGAGTGCCCGCCCTGGTTCTACGACAAGATCTGCAATAAGCTCATCGCGCTGAGCAGCGACAACCCGTCGCTGCTCAAGAACGGCGAGGTCGGCCGTTACAAGGGGGCCCATGTGGTCATGTCCAACTGTCTCTACAACGACGGGACGGACGACTATATCATGGTCCGCACCAAAAAGGCCATCGCCTTTGCCGGCGGCATCCACCGGGTCATCCCCTATGAGCCGGAGCTGCAGTTCGGCGAGGCCGTCAAGGTCCTGGACACCTACGGCGCGAAGATCGTGCGTCAGGACGAGCTGAGAGTCATTCTGGCCCACAATTCCTGAGGACGGGATCGAGCGCACGGCGCGTTCCGCCGGGCCGGCCGGGGAAGGGCCCCGGCCGGCCCGGGCGGGAACGCCCGATTCGGGAGGAGGAGACGACATATGACATACGGAGAGCTTCTCGACGCCGCGCTGGCCGTTCTGGAGCAGACCGACCGGGCGAGCCGGGAGCCCTTTGCCCCGGCCATGATCGATCTGGTGCTGGCCGAGCTGTTCGGGATCGAGCAGGAGCTGCGCGCGGCGGCGGGCAAAGCGCCGCTAAACGCGGTGCCGCGGTGCACCGACCTTTCGGCCGGGATCCCCTATGAGGACGAGCTGGTCGTCCGGGACATGGTGCTGGGCCTTGTCTGCCGTCTGGCGGCGGACGAGGAGGATCCGGCGCTTCACAACTATTACGCGGCGGAATACGCGCTGGCCCGGCGGGAGCACACGGACCGGGGCGGGATGCGCGTCGCGGACGTCTATTCCTGAGACGGGGAGGGGAGAAGCATGGAGTACGCGCGAAGAGCCGGCGCGCCCCGGAGCGCCTTTCGGCGCGAGTGGCGCGATTTTCGCGGCGTGGACTTTTCCGCAGCCCCGGAACAGACGGACGCGCGCCATTCGCCGGACGCGGTGAACGTCATGGTGAACGACGGGGGCGAGCTGACCAAGCGGCCGGGGTTCCGTGCCCTTGCCTCGTACGGCAAACGGATCTGGGGAATCCACCGCTTTGCCGCGGACGGCCGCACGATGCTGGTCGTCCACGCGGGCAGTCAGCTCTGGCTGCACGGGGCGAGCCCGCGGCTGCTGTACAGCGGCGTCTACGGCGGGCGGTCGTCCTCGGTGGTCTGCATGGGAAAGCTGTGGATCCTGACCGGGCGGGAATACCTCGTGTTCGACGGGGAAACGGTCCGGCGCGTCAGCGAGATCGCCTACGTTCCCACGGTCCGCATCGCCTGCGATCCGGCCACCGGGGCGGGGACCGCGGCCGAGTCGGTGAATCTGCTGTCGGACCGGCGGCGGATCACCTTTGTCGCGGACGGGACGACGGAGACTTATCTGGTGGATCCGGCCCGGTACGACGGCGTCGTCAGCGTTGCGGTGAACGGCACGGCGGCGGACTATTCCGAGGACCCGGGCCGGCGCACCATCAGCTTCCCGGCGCCGCCGGCGGCGCCGGCGGTCCCGGGACAGGCCAACGTGGAGGTGGTCTATGCCAAGCGGGTGCCCGGTTATGCCGCGAGCATCGAGCGGTGCCGCCGGATGGGACTGTTCGGGATCGGCGGAGCCGATTCCGACCGGGTGTTTTTCACGGGGAATCCGAGCAAAAGGAACGTGGACTGGCACTGTGAGATCTCCGCGCCGGAGTATACGGTGGACCCGTCCTATGTGCCGGACGACAGCTTCGCCCGCATCGGCGCGGACGGCTGCGCCGTCGTGGGATACCGCAGGCTGGGGCGGTACCAGATCGTCCTCAAGGAGCAGGACGATCAGGACGCCTCGCTGTTCCTGCGCAGCGGCGGCGTGGACGGCGAAGGGCGGGCGGTGTTCGCCCTGACGCAGGGCGCCAGCGGGATCGGGGCGGACGCGCCGGGCAGCCTTGCCAACATCGGGGACGAGCCGGTGTTCCTGTCGCGGTCCAACGGCGTCTGCGGCGTCGCGTCCAACGAGCTGACCCAGGTGACCACGGTGCAGAACCGCAGCTGGTTCGTGGACCGGCTTTTGCAGGCGGAGGCGGACCGGCAGGAGGCCGTGGGCGTCGAGTGGCGGGGGCGGTATCTGCTCTGTCTCAACGGGCACGCCTATGTGCTGGACAGCCGCCAGTCGCGGAGCTATCGCGAGCATTCGGGAAGCGGATATCTCTACGAGTGCTTCTACTGGGAGGGGATCCCGGCGGTCTGCCTGTGCGAGGCGGACGGGGACCTGTATTTCGGTTCGAAAAAGGGTGTGCTTTACCGCTTCAACACCGATCTGGCGGACGACTGCGCCGTGTACCGCGACATCGAGGCGGACGGCAGCGCCGCGCCCATCCCGGCCTATTGGACCACCGGCGACGACGACGACGGCTTCCTGGGGCGCTACAAAAAGAGCCTGCCCCGGCAGTGCGCCATGCTGCTGCGGACGTCCGGCGCGGCGTCCGGGGTCCGGCTGGAGATCTCGACGGACGGCGGCGGCTGGGTCCCGGCGGCGGAGAAGATCCCCCGCGGCGCGTTCGACTTTTCCGCGGTGGATTTCCGGGCGTTCCGGTTCGAGACCTGCCGCCCGGCGCGCTATGCCGCGGCCGACAAAAAGCCGGGACGGTATGTGACCATGCGGTTCCGCGTGTCCAACGACCGGCTGGGAGAAGATCTACCCGTGGCGGGGATCGCGCGGGAGTTTACCGTTGGCAAAAAAGAAAAGGGGTGAATAACATGGCATTGAGAGATCACAAGGTCGACACGGGTTCCGACTATACGGGAAAAGATGTGGAGAGCCTGCCGGACGCGCCGACGATCACGGCGGCTCAGCTGAAGGCGCGGTTCGACAGTCTGGTCAAAAAGGTGGTCGTTCCGAAATACAACGCCCTGATCGACGAGCTGGGCGAGCCCGCGCACACGGTGAACGGCGCGCCTGCGGGACGGCTGGCCGCGCTGGACGGAAGCGGGGATCTGACGGACTCCGGCGTCGACGCGGACGGGGTCGAGCCGAAGAGGAGGATGTGCTTCATCTCGGCCAACCCGTCTCAGCTGTGGTTCCGCGTTTTGAAGGTGACGCTGCCGCAGTCCATCAACGCCGCACGCGCGGTGCGGGTCCAGGGGTTCAGCGGGACGCCGAACTCCAACGGGCGCGGGCACTGGGAGGTGCTGCTGTCCATGACGTATCTGGGCAACGCCTATCGGAAAAAGTGCACGATCACCTTTGTGGACAAGGGGATCACGCCGGAGAACTTCGACTTCCGCGAGACGGAGCAGGGCGTCTACGCGCTCTGGTTCAAGCCGCTGGCCAGCACCATGTACTATCTCTTCGTCACGGAAGAGGGGGACATGAACGGTCTGACCGTGGAGACCTTCGACAACGACACCACGGCAGTCAGCGGCACGCAGATCGCCGCAGAGTATCCGGACATCCCCGGTCTGCGCGCGATGCGGACCGAGGTCAGCGCGGCGGCCAACGCGGCCTATACCGACGTGACCGCCGCGGGCGCGACGACGGCTTCGGCGGTCGCCGTCATGCGGAACGCCGGCGGGACCGCGCCGCGGCCG
>JAEERN010000197.1 GCA_016285815.1 Clostridiales bacterium | reverse complement strand
GCAAAGCCCAACAGCGCCTTTTCCAGCGCGGGCTTCATGGCCCCTCGCAGAAAAAAGACCGCCGCCGCGCCCAGAGACGTGCCCAGAAAGGGCACGGTGAGTCCGAAAAGAACGGAAAACGCTTGACCGGTGATGTGCGGTCCCTCCTTTGGACAGGTGTTTCCAATCCCATGCTATGCGTTTCCGGCGGCGGATGACAAAAAAACGCCGCCGCCGGAAAACCGGCGGCGGCAGATATCCGTAAAGCGGATCACCTTGTCAGTTGCCGGATCCAGGTAAAGCGATTCACCTTTACGACGGCGACGGCGCATTTCAGGATCTGGTCGGACTTGAGACAGAGGAAGACCACCAGCGGGGAAAGGCGGAACACGAAGGCCGCCAGCAGGGAGGCGGGCAGCACCACGCCCCACATGAAGATCAGATCGTTGACGAAGACGAAGCTGGTCTGTCCGCCGCCGGAGACGATGCCGGTGAGACAGGACATCTGGTAGGCCGTTCCCACGATGGTGACGCAGAGCACCGTCACGAAGGAGCGGGCCAGGGCCGCGCTCTGTTCGGAGATGCTGCTGTACAGGCGGATGGTGGGCTCCCGCGCGGCCAGCAGGGCCGCGGAGGAGAGCACGCCCAGCGCGAGATAGAGCAGCTGGAGCGTGCGGGCGTACTCCTTGGCGGCTTCGAAGCGCCCCTCGCCCACGGTCTTGCCGATGACCACCGACGTGGCCGAGGCCGCACCGTAGATCACAACGCTGACCACCTGGAACAGGGTGACGGCGATGCTGTTGGCGGAGATGACGTCGTCCCCCAGACGGCCGATGATGGCGGTCTGGACGCTCATGGCCAGCCCCCAGGACAGGTTCGACAGGACCAGCGGCAGGCCGCTCTTCAAAAAGTCGCGGAGATAGCTCTTTTCCAACCGGAACAGGTCCCGGACGCGCAGCCGGAGCTTTTTGTCGAAACAGAGGGCGTAGACGGCGACGACGGCCAGCTCGGTCAGGCGGGCCGCCAGCGTCGCGGCGGCGGCGCCGCGGACGCCGAGCTCGGGAAAGCCCAGATGTCCGAAGATCAGCACCCAGTTCAGGCCGACGTTCACGACCAGCGAGATCAGCGAGACCCAGAAGCCGATGCGGACGGTCTCGACGCTGCGCAGCGCGCCCAGCAGGATCTGGGTCGCCGTAAAGGCGCAGTAGCTGGCGCAGAGGATGCGGACGTACCGCGCGCCCTCGGCGATGACGGCCTCCGAATCGGTCAGCAGGCCCAAAAGGCCCCGGGGCGCGGCCGCGGCGAAGCCCGTCAGGATCGCCGAGCCGGCCAGACCCAGCACGAAGCCCACGGCCAGGATGCGGCGGATGGGCTCGGTGCGGCGCTGGCCCCAGTACTGGGAGGCGATGACAGAGATGCCGGCGGCGATGCCGCCGGCAAACATCTGGAGCAGGAACTGGATCTGGTTGGCCATGGCCACGCCGTTCAGCGCCGCCTCGGAATAGCGTCCGATCATGACGTTGTCCGCCAGATTGACGCTGAAGGTGATGAGGTTCTGCAGGACGATGACCCGGGTCAGACGGAAGAGCGAGGCGTAAAAGCCCCGGTCGCGCGTGATGAGCCGCACGGGAAAGGCGGGGTCAGGCGAGTCCCACCAGGGCCAGCGTGTCGCGGGCGATGACGAGCTCTTCGTTGGTCTCGATGACGAGGACGCGGACCGGGGAATCCGCCGCGGCGATGTCGCAGTTTTTCTCGTGCTTCAGCTTTTTGACCGGGTCCAGCTTGACGCCCATGAACTCCAGATCGCCCGCGATGAGGTTGCGGATGACCTCGTTGTTCTCGCCGATGCCGCCGGTGAAGACGACGGCGTCCAGTCCGCCCATGGCGGCGGCGAAGGCGCCGATATACTTTTTCACGGAATAGGCCAGCATGTCGATGGCCAGGGCCGCGTCGGGGTTGCCGTCGGCCCGGGCGGCCATCAGGTCGCGGCAGTCGCTGGACAGGCCGCCGGTGATGCCCAGAAGGCCGCTCTTCTTGTTCAGCATGGTGACGACCTCGGCGGCGGTCATGCCCTCGTGCTCGGCCAGGAAGCCGATGATGGCCGGGTCGAGGCTGCCCGAGCGGGTGCCCATGACGAGGCCCTCGAGAGGCGTGAGGCCCATGGAGGTGTCCACGCACTTGCCGTCCTTGACGGCGGAGCAGGAAGAGCCGTTGCCCAGATGGCAGGTGACGATCCGAAGCCCCTCGGCCGGGCGGCCCAGCATCTCGGCCGCGCGGGCGGAGACGAAGCGGTGGCTGGTGCCGTGGAAGCCGTAGCGGCGGATGTGGTGCTTTTCCGCCAGTTCCTTGGGAATGGCGTAGGTATAGGCCTTGGGCGGCATGGTGGCGGTGCCGAAGGCCGTGTCGAACACGACGACCTGGGGCACGCTGCCCATGACGGCCTCGCAGGCCTCGATGCCCATCAGGTTGGCCGGGTTGTGCAGCGGGCCCAGCGGGATGACCTCGCGGATGGCCTTTTTGACCTCCGGCGTGACCAGACAGGATTCGGTGAAGCCGGGGCCGCCGTGCAGCACGCGGTGGCCGACGGCGTCGATGTCCTTCATGGAGGAGATCACGCCGAACTCCGGATCGGTGAGCCGCTCGGTCAGGATCTTGATGGCGTCGGTGTGAGAGGCCATCTCCACCTGGAATTCGTGCTTGGCCCCGTAGCGGTCGGTGTGGACGTTGCGGCCGCCGGGGATCCCGATGCGCTCGCAGAGGCCCTTGGAGAGCACGACGCCCTCGGGCATGTCGAAGAGCTGATACTTGAGGGAGGAGCTGCCGGCGTTGATGACGAGAATGAGCATGGTACGGTTCCGTTCCTTTCATTGGAAGAGCGCGGCTTGCAAAGCGCGGCGCTTTGAGATATAATACAAGAGAGATGCGACGGGTATATGATACACCCTTTCCCGCTTTTTTTCAAGGTTTTTTTCCGGGAAAAAGCGGGGAGTTCCCCGACCCGCCGCGCGAGAAGGAGGACGGGACCATGGCGGCTGGCGTCATCGCGGAATTCGATCCCTTTCACGGGGGGCACGCGCACCTGCTGGACTGTGCCTCCCGGGGCGGCGCCGAGCCGGTGGTGGTCGTCATGAGCGGCAGCTTTCCCCAGCGCGGCGCGCCGGCCTGCGCGGGAAAGATGGTCCGGGCCCGCATGGCGGCGGAGCTGGGGGCCGATCTGGTGCTGGAGCTGCCCGTGGCCCGGGCGCTGGCCCCGGCGGAGGTCTTCGCCGACGGCGGCGTGCGGCTGCTGGCCGCCACGGGGGTGGTGGACCGGCTGGTCTTCGGCAGTGAGAGCGGCGACGCGGCACTTTT
>JAEERN010000196.1 GCA_016285815.1 Clostridiales bacterium | reverse complement strand
CGGCAGCACATGGAGCGGATGTCGGAGGGCTCCATGTCGGAGTTGACGTAGTTGGAGAAGTAGGGGGTGCCGTACTTGGAGGTCATCTCGAACAGGAGCTTGTTGTTCTCGGTCTCGGACCAGTCGAAGTCCTTGGTGATGGAATAGGTGGGGATCGGATACTGGAAGCCGCGGCCGTTGGCGTCGCCGGCGATCATGGTCTCGATGAACGCGCGGTTGACCATGTCCATCTCGGCCTTGCAGTCCTTGTACTTGAAGGGCATCTCCTTGCCGCCGACGATGGCGTTCAGCTCGGCCAGATCGTTGGGCACGGTCCAGTCCAGCGTGATGTTGGAGAAGGGTGACTGGGTGCCCCAGCGGGACGGGGTGTTGACGCCGTAGATGAAGCTCTCGATGCACTTCTTCACCTGTTCATAGTCCAGGTTGTCCGCCTTGACGAAGGGGGCCAGATAGGTGTCGAAGGAGGAGAACGCCTGGGCGCCGGCCCACTCGTTCTGCATGATGCCCAGGAAGTTGACCATCTGGTTGCACAGGGTGGCCAGATGCTTGGCCGGAGAGGACGTGATCTTGCCCGGGATGCCGCCCAGCCCCTCCTGGATCAGCTGCTTCAGCGACCAGCCCGCGCAGTACCCCGTCAGCATGGACAGGTCGTGCAGGTGCAGATCCGCGTTGCGGTGCGCGTTGGCGATCTCCTCGTCGTAGACCTCGCTGAGCCAATAGTTGGCCGTGATGGCGCCGGAGTTGGACAGGATCAGACCGCCCACGGAATAGGTGACGGTTGAGTTCTCCTTGACGCGCCAGTCCAGCTCTTTGATGTACTTGTTGACGGTGTCCTTATAGTCCAGCAGCGTCTGGCTGACGTTTCTCAGCTTCTCGTGCTGGCGGCGGTAGATGATATACGCTTTGGCCACGTCGTCGTAGCCCGCCTGGACCAGAACGCTTTCCACGCTGTCCTGGATGTCCTCGACGCCGATGACGCCCTCTTTGATCTTGGGCTCGAAGTTGGCCGTGACCTTCAGCGCCAGAAAGTCGATGACCGCCGGATGGAACTGCTTTTCCGTGGCTTCAAAGGCCAGCGTGATAGCCTTGACGATCTTGGACAGATCGAAATCCACGACTTTTCCGTCTCTCTTTTGTACCTGATACATAAGTCATTCTCCCCGTATTTCCGTGTTTGGAATTTCTTTTCTCGCTGCTTCCAGCAGCGTCTGCATCTCTTTCGGGCTGAAGGCGGAAAGCCCCTCGCCGATCAGGTCGCCGGAATCCCGGAACGCCTGCAGGTAATAGCGCTTCGCGCCGCGGATCCAGCGCGCGGCCGCCTCGATGTCCGCCGGCTCGTGGAGTCCCTTGACCACCGTGGTCCGGAACTCATAGTCGCCGCCGCGGTCCAGCAGCAGCCGGACGCTGCGCTTCACGTTCTCCGTCTCGGCGGCCGTTCCGGCGGTCAGGGCGTATTTCTCCGGCGAATTCTTCACGTCCATGGCGACGTAGTCCGCCAGCCCCCGCTCCAGCACTCCGGCCAGCCGGTCCGGGAACGAGCCGTTGGTGTCCAGCTTGACCGCGAACCCCAGCGCCCGGATCTCCGCCATCAGCTCCGGAAGGTCCGGCCACAGCATGGGCTCGCCCCCCGTGATGGCGACGCCCTCGAGGACCCCCTGCCGCTTGCGGAGAAAATCCATCAGCTCTCCCTCGGAAAAGCTGCCCGCGTCGTCCGTATGCGTCACCAGAGACGCGTTGTGGCAGAAGGGGCACCGGAAGTTGCAGCCCACGGTGAACACCGTGCAGGCGATCTTTCCCGGAAAATCCAGAAGCGTCAGCTTCTGAAGCCCGCCTATGCGCATACGCATCTCCTCCCCCTTCGGACCGCGCCGTCTCCGGCCGCTTCGCCATTATAACACATCCCGCTCGACTTGTAAAGACTTTTTCACAAAATATTGTGGTTATTTTTCCCGTCCTCAACTATATCTTGTTTTTTCCTCTGGACTCACACCAGATGTTGGATATCCCTTCGCAACGAGGCGATTATGCGTTTTTCCAGCCGGGAAATGTACGATTGCGAGATCCCGAGGCGATCCGCCACCTCCTTCTGCGTCCGCTCCGGCCGCCCGTCCAGCCCATAGCGCAGCACGATGATCTCCCGCTCGCGCCGCCCCAGCCGCGCCAGCGCGGCCCGCAGGGTCCGGCGGTCCGTCTCCGCCTCCAGTCCCTGCATGGTGTCGTCGTCCGAGGCCAGCACGTCCGACAGCAGCAGCTCGTTCCCGTCCCCGTCGGTGTTCAGCGGCTCGTCGAGGGACAGCTCGCCCCGGCGCGAGGCGTTCTTGCGCAGGAACATCAGGATCTCGTTTTCGATGCAGCGCGAGGCATAGGTGGCCAGCTTGATGTTCTTCTCCGGGCGAAAGGTGTTGATGGCCTTGATGAGCCCGATGGTGCCGATCGAGACCAGATCGTCCACGCCCACCCCCGTGTTGTCGAACTTCCGCGCGATGTAGACCACCAGCCTCAGGTTCCGCTCGATGAGGATGCGGCGCACGTTGGCGCGGTCCTCGTAGAACCGGTCCAGCAGATACGCCTCCTCCTCGGCGGACAGGGGCAGCGGCAGCGACTCGCCCCCGCCCACATAGTACGCCGGCGCGCCGAACAGGCGCGCCCACACCCGCGCCAGCCACGCGCGGACCCGTCGGATCGACTTCATGCAAAGCTCCCCTCCTTGTTTTCACAGGCCGATCAGGGCCTCTTCCCCGCCGCGGTCCAGCCCCGGGGCGGCGGCCACGGTCATGCGGCCCTGTTCCCGTCCGTCCAGGCGGACGCTGTCCGCCGTAAAGCCCAGCAAAAGG
>JAEERN010000195.1 GCA_016285815.1 Clostridiales bacterium | reverse complement strand
GAAGTCGGCCCGGTCCGTCAGTCCGGCGGCCTCGAAGGCCCGCCGGGCCGAGGCCAGCGGCGCGGCGCGCAGGTCCGCGCAGACGGCCCGGGCGATCCGGCCCCGCCGCAGCAGGGCAAGCGGCAAAAAACCGTGGTCGGTGCCGATGTCGGCCAGGATGGTACAGGCCGGCACAAGCTCCGCCACGGCGTTCAGCCTCGGTGAGAGTTCAGAGGACATCCTCAGTTCTTGCTCGCCAGAAAATCGTTCATGCTCTGGACCAGCTGGTCACAGTCGGTGCCGTGGACGGCGCAGGCCTGCTCCAGCGATTCGCCGCGAGAAGCGGGGCAGCCGAGGCAGTGCATCCCGATGGCAAACAGGAACTGGGCGAGCTCGATGTCGTAATCCAGGGCTTCGCCGATCAGCGTGTCTTTGGTGATCTGCATATGCGATAAACCTCCCGGGTATTGATTCTGGAGAAAGTATACCACAGGTCCGGAAAAATAGCAAGAACGAAACCCACAGTTATTTGAAAACATTTCCCCGAGTTTTCGGCTTCTTGACAAGAAAGCGGGGATATTGTACAATAGAACAAAAACAAAGACCGGCGCGGCCGCCGCGGGGAGCGCCCCGCGGCGCCGGGACGGATCCGTCTTACAGGACAGGAGACAGAGAGATTATGAAGCGATACGTTCTCAGAATGGACAACGCCGCCGGGCGGTGGGACAACGCCACGCCGGTGGGCAACGGAAGACTCGGCGCCATGATCTACGGGGGTGTTCCCGAAGAGCGCATCTCGTTCAACGAGGACACCATCTGGTCCGGGGAAAAGCTGGACACCGACGCGCCCGGCCTGCGGGACGTGGTGGATCGGGTCCGCGCCAAATTTCTGGAGAACAAGCCGCTGGAGGCCAGCGACCTCATCGGCGAGCTGCTGGGCGAGCAGTTTTTCAATTTCATCGGCTCCTACGAGGCGGCGGGCGAGCTGTTCGTGCGCTTCGACACGGACGAGGCGGCCGACTATACGCGCACGCTGGATCTGGACCGCGGCGTGGCCGAGGTGGCCTATACCTGCGGCGGCAAGCGGTTCCGCCGCGAGACCTTCGCCTCGTACCCCGCGGGGCTGATCGCCTTTCGCTTCACCGGCGAGCGGGCCTTTGCCGCCGGGATGAGCTTCCGCCGGGAGAACATCTGCTCCTGCGAGGTGCGGGAGGACGGCTTCTGCGTCGCGGGACGGACGGCCAAGGGAGACCACGAGTTCGCTCTTCGGCTGAAGATCGTCACGGACGGCGGCCTTTCCGCCTCGGACGGGCCGGACGGACCACAGATCGACGTGTCCGGCGCCACGGAGGTGTGCGGCTACGTCGCCGTTTCCACGGCGTACCGCGCGGGCTCGGCGGAGGCCATGCTGGCCGCGGTCGAGACGGCCGTCGGCGCGGCGGACCGGGGCTGGGACGCGCTGAAGGCGGAGCACGAGGCGGATTTCACCGCGCTGTCCCGCCGGTCGGAGCTGGACTTCGGGGACGACTCCTGCGCGGGGATGACCGTCGAACGGCGGCTGGAGCGGCTGAAGGCCGATCCCGAGGCGGTGGACCGCGAGCTGGTCGGTCTGTACTGGCAGTTCGCGAAGTACCTGCTGATCTCGTCCAGCCGGCCCGGCTCCATGCCGGCCAACCTGCAGGGCGTCTGGGCCGACGGCCTGCAGAGCCCGTGGAACGCAGACTATCACACCAACATCAACGTGCAGATGAACTATTGGCAGGCGGAAGAGGCCAACCTTCCGGACTGTGCTCTGCCGCTGTTCGACTATATGAACGGGTGCCTGCTGGAGTCCGGCAAGCGGACCGCCCGGGTGAACTATCACGTCCGCGGCACCGTGGTGCACCACGTCAGCGACATCTACGGCATGACCGCCGTGGCGGACGGGTTCTGCGGCTTCTGGCCCAACGGAGCCGCATGGCTCTGCTATCATATGTGGGAGCATTGGCTCTATACGAAGGACCGGAAGTTCCTGCGCGAGACGGCCTATGAGTTCATCGCCCAGAGCGCGCGGTTCTTCCTGGACTATATGTTCGAGGACGCCGAGGGCCGTCTGCTCACGGGGCCGACCACGTCGCCGGAGAACAGCTATTACCCGCCGGACGGGATCGCCAAAGGCGACCGCCGGCCCATCACGCTGACCGTTTCGCCCACCATGGACATCGAGATGATCGGCGGGCTTTTCAAGTTCTATATCGAGATGGAGGAGATCCTCGGCGTCGATCCGGCCCAGGCCGAAGAGGCGCGGCAGGCCCTTGCCAAGATGCCGCCGCTGCAGATCGGGCGCTTTGGACAGCTTCAGGAGTGGCTGTGGGACTTTGAAGAGGTCGAGCCGGGCCACCGGCACGTGTCCCACGCCTTCGGCCTCTATCCGGGCACCAGCATCAACCGCGGTACGCCGGAGCTCTACCGGGCCCTGCGGGTCAGCCTGGACCGCCGGCTGGCCGCCGGCGGCGGTCACACGGGCTGGAGCCGGGCGTGGCTGATCAACCTGTTCGCCCGCCTGCGCGACGGCGAGGCGGTCTATGAGAACATCCGTCTGCTGTTCACCAAGTCCACGCTTCCCAACCTGTTCGACAACCACCCGCCGTTCCAGATCGACGGGAACTTCGGCGGGGGAGCGGGCATCACCGAGATGCTGCTCCAGAGCCACGAGGGGCGCATAGAGCTGCTGCCGGCTCTGCCGAAGATCCTGGACCGCGGTCGGTTCGCCGGCCTGCGCGCCCGGGGCGGGTATACCGTCGACGCGGCGTGGAAGGACGGGCGCATCGCGTCCTTCGCCGTCACGCCGGACTTCGACGGCGAGGTGACCGTCGAGCTGCCCGCCGAGGCGGACTGCGCCGCGGCGGTTTCGGCGGACGTCGCCGCCGAGACGTGCGGGACGATCCTGAAGTTTGCCGGTACCGCGGGCAGGACCGTCCGCTTCACGGTGAGATAAACGCCGAAGGAAGAGGCCGGCGGGCCGTGCGTCCGCGGCAAAAGCCGCCGCAAGAGAAAAAACGATTCTTTTGATCGGAAGTCACCCTGATTTTCCAACAGAGCTTTCTGTGGAAAAAATAGAGAGATGGGGGTTTCTTTCATGAAAAGAACCAAGATCCTCGCGCTTCTGCTGGCGCTCGTGATGATCGCCGGTCTGTTCGCCGCCTGTAACGGCGGCGAGACCGGGACGACCACCGCCACAGAGGCCACGACGACCGAAGCCGCCACCACGACGACTGAATCCACCACCGCGACGACCACCGCCACAGAGGGCACGACGACCGAAGCAACCACCACCGCGACGACCGTAGCGACCGCCACAGAGACGACTGAGGATCCGTTCGCGGCATTTGCCGGAAAAGAGTTCACGTTCAGCATCAAAAACTGCGGCGGGCTGTACGGCGACCGCGAAACGGAGCGGGGAACGGGATTCACCGCTGCCCTTGACGGGCTGATGGAAAAGTACGGCTGTGAGATCAGCGTCACTCACGACGGGGACGCCGGGAAGATGGACTGGATCAGCGGTTCCATCCTGTCCAACAACGCGCCCTATTCCTGTCTGACAGGCCGTCAGTCCACGTGGATCCCCTGTCTGGTCAACGGCTATCTCTTCTCGATGGACGAGCTGTCTGACCGGTACGGGCTGGACTTCACCAGCGAGGAGACGTGCAACCAGTACTATACCCGGATGAGCCGGATGTTCGACAAGACCTGGTGTCTCGACTTCACCGGCAAGTACTTTTACACAAAACTGGGGCACTTCTATGCCTTCAACGGGGATCTGACCAATGCGGCGGGGTACTCTTCCGACGAGATCTATCAGGCCATCCGCGACTTCAAGTGGGACTATGACATGTTCCTCGATATCGCCGGCAAGATCACGTCTGACACGGACGGCGACGGCAAGCCGGACGTCTGGGGCGTCGCTCTGGACACCGACGGCAACGAAGCCTGGTCCAACGGCACCGGCCCCATCGTCCTGGGCAAGGACGGCAAGTGGGTCGCCAACCTGCAGGATCCGAACGTTCTCGAGTCCCTCGAGTTCATGTATAAGCTGTCCACGAGCGAGTACGAATACCCGGTCTACGGCGACACCGTGGGCCGCGGCGACCGCCGCAGCATGTTCTACGCCGGTCAGGCCGGCTTTGCCGGGCTGTACGGCGGCAACGTCGAAGAAGAGGGCACGGGTTCCTGTACCTTCGATCTGGGCATCACCCCGATCCCGCACTGTCCCAACGCCACCAACTACTGCATGAACGTCGCCGACTGCGACTTCATCTTCATCCCGATGAACGTCAAGGACATCGACCTGGTCTGCGTGCTGATGAACGAGCTGGGCCGCCTCATGACGGATTGGGACGCCTATCTGGACGAGCTGGCCGTCAACCTGAACGGCTCGGAGGCCTGTCTGGAGATCATCAACGACTACCTGCTGCCCAACGGCAAGATGAACATCGCCAAGTGCTCGGACAATATGTATCAGATCGTCCGCAAGGAGTTCTACCGCGACATCTACACCCTTGAGAAGACTGCCGCGCAGGCCGCCGAGGCCTATCAGGACACCGTGCAGGCCGAGCTGGACCTGGTCTTCAAGTACTGAGCGGATCGCTGATCCCGTCGGGATCCGTGTGGTGCCGGATCCCCCGAAGGTGAATACTCTCTGAAGCGAAGGGCGCTTCCGCAGACGCTGCGGAAGCGCCCTTCGCGTGCCGGGGGAGCGGGCGCGCCCTTTCCGCCGGCGGGCGAAAGCGCCCCGCGAAAAAACGCGAAAAAAAACAGAAAAAAACTCTTGCAAAATCCGCCCGCTTGTGATAGAATACCATAGGTTATCCTTACCACACACACGCGCGACCGAGAGAGAGCCGTGCCGGGGCGCGCCCCGGTCTCTTCCGAGGGAAGACACGCGTGGCGGTAAAAAACAAAATCAGGAGGAAAACAATGTCAATCGTATCCATGAAGAGCCTCTTGGAGGCGGGCGTCCACTTCGGACACCACACCAGACGCTGGAACCCGAAGATGGCGAAGTACATCTTCACCGAGCGCAACGGCATCTATATCATCGACCTGCAAAAGACCGTGCATAAGGTGGACGAGGCCTACAATTTCATGAAGAGCGTCGCCGCCGAGGGCAAGAGCGTCCTTTTCGTGGGCACCAAGAAGCAGGCCCAGGATTCCATCAAGGAAGAGGCCGAGCGCTGCGGTCAGTTCTATGTGAACGAACGCTGGCTGGGCGGTATGCTCACCAACTTTAAGACCATCCAGAGCCGCATCCAGTACCTGCACACCCTGGAACGGATGGAGAACGACGGCACCTTCGACATCCTGCCCAAGAAGGAAGTTGCCCAGCTGAAGGGCAAAAAAGAAAAGCTGGACCGTTTCCTGGGCGGCATCAAGGAAATGACCAAGCTGCCCGGGGCTATGTTCGTTGTGGACCCCCGCAAGGAACGCATCGCTGTGGCGGAAGCCCGTCTGCTGAACATCCCCATCGTGGCCATCGTGGACACCAACTGCGACCCCGATGAGATCGACTACGT
>JAEERN010000194.1 GCA_016285815.1 Clostridiales bacterium | reverse complement strand
TGACGGCGACGGTGGGGCTCGGACTGGCGGGGGCGGATCTGTCCGCGTTCCCGCTCCCGCTGTTGGGCGGCGAGCCGCTTCGGGCGGCGGAGGGGGCGCTGGGACTGGCGGTCTCGCCCTTCGGAGAGCTGGCGGCGGTCTTTTTCGTGCTGCCGCCGCCGGAGAAGACGCGGCGGAGACGGGACGTCTGGATCGCCTCGGCGGAGCTTTTCGGGATCCTGGCGGCGGTCTATCTGCGCAACGTCCTGGTGCTGGGCGGGCCGAGCATGGAGACCCTGCTGTTCCGCTCGTTCTACGCCCTTCGCATCATGGACCTCAACGCCTTTCTGCACCGGACGGAGATCGTGCTGTCCGTGTTCTACCTCTGCTGCGATTTGCTGAAGCTGTCGGTGTGTCTTTTGGCCGTGGAAAAGGCGGCGGGCCGGGTCTTCGGGCTGGACCGGCCGGTCTGCTGCGGCGGCGCGGCGCTGGTCGCGCTGGGCGCGTCGCAGACGCTTTTCCGGAACACGCAGGCGCTGGTGGATTTTCAGACGGCGGCGAAGCTTCCGCTGGCCGCCGCCTGGGGCGGGCTGGGGCTGGTCCTGGCCGCCGCCGCGGCGGTGCGGCGGCAAAAAAGGAAGCGGGAGAAAAAGTTTTCGTTGAAATCCGGCGCGCAAAGGAATATAATATAGAATCGGTATGGAATGACAGTTGCTTTTTTCGGAGGACGCATGGAACGCTTTGAACGGTATTTTTCCTCGCTGCGCGGGCGGGCGGTGGCCGTGGTCGGCATGGGCGTCAGCAATCTGCCGCTGGCCGGGCTTCTGGCGGACGCGGGCGCGCGTGTGACGGCCTATGACCGGAAGCCGGTGGAAGAGCTTGGGCCGCGGGCGCAGGCGCTTGAGAAGCGGGGCGTGAAGTTCGTCTGCGGCGAGGGGTATCTCGCCGCGGTCTGCGAGGATCTGATCTTCCGCGCGCCGGGGATCCTGCCCACCGTGCCGGAGCTGGCGGCCGCTTTGGCCCGCGGCGCCGAGGTCACCACGGAGATGGAGCTGTTCTACGAGCTCTGTCCCGCCCGCACCGTCGGCATCACGGGAAGCGACGGGAAGACCACCACCTCCACGCTGATCGCCGAGATGCTGCGCCGGACGGGACGGCGCGTCTGGCTGGGCGGCAACATCGGGACGCCGCTGCTGGACCGGATCCCGGAGATGACGGCGGAGGACGTCTGCGTCACGGAGCTGTCGTCCTTCCAGCTCATGGACATGACCCGCTCGCCGGAGATCGCGGTGGTGACGAACCTGTCGCCCAACCACCTCGACAAGCACGGCTCCATGGAGGAGTACCGCGACGCGAAGAAAAACATTTTCCTGCACCAGAGCGGGGCGGGCGTTCTCGTCGTCAACGCCGACTGCGCCGTGACGGCGGCCTTCGCCGCCGAGGCGCGGGGCGAGGTGAGGCTCTTTTCCCGGAAAATCGAGCCGGAAAACGGCGTTTTCCTGCGGGACGGCGTCCTGACGGCCCGGCTGGGCGGAACGGAAGAGACGCTGTTCGCCGCGGACCGGATCCGGATCCCGGGGATGCACAACGTGGAGAACTACATGGCGGCCATCGCCGCGGTGCGGGGGCTCTGCCGGACGGAGGACATGCTGGCCGTGGCGGAGAGCTTCGGCGGCGTGGCGCACCGGCTGGAGTTCGTCCGAGAGCTGCGCGGCGTGAAATACTACAATTCCTCCATCGACTCGTCGCCCACCCGTTCGGCGGCGGCGCTGGCGGTGTTCCCGGAAAAGGTCGTCGTCATTGTGGGCGGCAGCGACAAACACATTTCCTTCGACGAGTACGGCACGGTCCTGTGCCGGAAGGCGAAGGCCGTGATCCTGGCGGGCCGGACCGGACCGGCCATCGCCGAGGCCGTGCGCAAGAGCCCGCTCTATGAAACCGAGCGGCCGCTCATCGTGGACGCGGGCTCGGTGGCCGCGGCGGTGGGCGAGGCGGCGCGGATTGCCTCGGCGGGGGACGTGGTGCTGCTGAGTCCCGCCTGCGCCTCGTTCGACGCGTTCAGGAACTTTGAAGAGCGGGGCGACCTGTTCCGCAGGACCGTGCTGGCGCTGGAATAGGGGCCGGCGATTGCAATCGGCCGGGATCCGTGCTATAATAAAAAGAAGCTCCGGCCGAGCCGGAGGGAAAAGGAGCGGAGAGAGTTGAAGGTACTGGTGGTTTTCGGCGGAGTGTCGCCCGAGCACGAGGTCTCGTGTCTGTCGGCGGCCTCTGTGCTTTCTCATATCGACCGGACGCGGTTCGACGTGACCGCCATGGGCATCACGAAGGACGGGCGCTGGCTCTGCACCGGGGCAAGCCCGGAGGAGATCGGCAGCGGCGCCTGGGCCGACGGTCCCGCCTCGGAGGTGACGGTGTCTCCGTCCCGCTCGGAAAACGGGACGGGCGGGTTCTACATAGACGGCGCGCGGTACGTTCCGGACGCGATCTTTCCCGTCCTGCACGGCGAGAACGGCGAGGACGGGCGCATCCAGGGGCTGTTCACCATGATGGGGATCCCCTTCGTGGGGTGCCATACGGCGTCGGCGGCGGTCTGCATGGACAAGGCCTTTACCAAACAGGTCTGCGAGACGGCCGGGATCCCCATGGCCGACTGGCTCCTGGTGACGGGGCGTCAGGTCCGGACCGAGCCGGAGGCTGCGGCCGCGCGGATCGAGGCGCGTTTTTCCTATCCCGTCTTCGTCAAGCCCGCCAACACGGGGTCTTCGGTCGGCGTGTCCAAGGCGGCGGACCGGGCCGCGCTGAGAGCGGCGCTGGACTGCGCCGCGGCCTATGACAGCCGCATCCTGGTGGAGGAGTTCATCGACGGCCGCGAGCTGGAGATCGCCGTGCTGGGCAACGAGGAGCCCGAGGCCTCCGGCATCGGCGAGATCCTGCCCTCGCGGGAGTTCTATTCGTACGAGGCCAAGTATCTCGACGGGACCAGCGGCCTGGTCTTCGACCCCGTCCTGCCGGAGGGCCGGGCGGAGGAACTGACCCGGATCGCCCTGAAGGTCTTCAGGATCCTGGATTGCCGCGGCCTGTCACGGGTGGACTTTTTTCTGAGAAAGCGGGACGGCGCGGTCATTTTCAACGAGATCAACACCATCCCGGGCTTTACCAGCATCAGCATGTACCCCAAGCTGTTCGAACGGGCCGGGATCCCGTACGACGAGCTGATCACGCGCCTGATCGACCTTGCGGTCGAGGCGGGCGGGAGATAGGACCATGGACAGACGGCCCATCGGCGTGTTCGACAGCGGGCTCGGCGGTCTGACCGCCGTCAAGGAGCTGCGCCGCCTTTTGCCCCACGAGGACATCGTCTATTTCGGGGACACGGGCCGCGTGCCCTACGGCACGCGCTCGGACGGGACCATCGTCCGGTACGCCCGTTCCGACATGGATTTCCTGCTGCGGTTCGACCCCAAAAGGGTGCTGATCGCCTGCGGCACGGTCAGTACCGTGGCGCTGAAGGTGTTGCGGCGGGAGTATGACCTGCCGCTGGAGGGCGTGGTCGAGGCGGCCGCCGCGGCGGCCGCCGCGCGGACCCGGCGCGGCGTCGTCGGCGTCATGGGGACCGCCGCCACCATCCGCTCCGGTGAGTACGAGCGGCTGATCCGCGCCGCGGCGCCGTCGGTGAAGATCGTCAGCGTCGCCTGTCCGCTGCTGGTGCCGCTGGTGGAGAACGGCCGCACCGACCCGGAGGACCTGGTGGTGTCCACGGTGGTGGGCGAGTATCTGGCGGAGATCCGGGCGGCCGGGGCGGACACGGTGGTCATGGGCTGCACCCACTATCCGCTGTTGGAGCGGGCCATCGACGCAGGCATGGACGGCGGGGCGGTCCTGATCAGCCCCGGACGGGAGGCGGCCGAGCGCATCGCCCGCGCCCTGGAGCGGGACGGCGCCGGCAACGCGCCGGACCACGCCGGAACGTCGGCCTATTACGTCAGCGACGCGGCGGAGGGCTTTGCCGCCGCGGCGGAGCGGTTCCTCTGCGAGCCGGTCTCCGGCGTCGTGGAAAAGGTCGACGTGGAGTGAAAAACGGAGAGCTGCGAGGTATACAGATCTTGGCGACCAGACTGGAAGACGCCGTGCCGGTGATCCTGAACGTCAAAAGCGTCCAGCGGTCCGCGGACGGCGAAGAGGATACGGTGGAATTCGTGACCGACGGACAGATGCGCCGGAGCGGCGCGCGCTGTGTCCTCGACTATGAAGAGAGCGAGCTGACGGGGCTCGGAGGCGTTCACACCACGTTCGTCTCCGAGCCGGGCCGGATGTCCGTCGAGCGGAGCGGCGCCGTCGAGTCGAGGATGATCTTCGAGCGGGGACAGAAGCACATCTCCCTCTACGAGACGCCCTGCGGCGTGATGACCGTGGGGACCGTGGCCATGGAGCTGTCCGACGAGACGGATCCCGCCGGCGGGCGGCTCTTCGTGGACTATCGCATCGACATCGAAAACGCCTTTGCCGGGCGGAACAGCATCGAATTCATCATCACACCCATGAACGAAGGGAAAGGCGGAAACGCGGAATGAACTGTGTGAACAACATCTACAAGGCGGCGAAAGAGACGCTGGAGGACATCGTGCGCAAGGCCCTCTGCGCGGCCATGAAGGCGGGCGAGCTGCCCGAAGTCGAGCTGGGGCCCATCGCGGTGGAGGTGCCCAACGACCCGAAGAACGGCGACCTGTCCAGCACGGCGGCGCTGTCGCTGGCCCGGAGCATGCGCATGGCCCCGGCGAAGATCGCCGCCGCCGCCGCGGCGCGGATGGAGCCCCACGAGTGGTTCGAAAGCTATTCCGTGGCCGGGCCGGGCTTTCTCAACGCCGTCTTCGGCGCGGGCTGGTACGCCGACGTTCTGAAGAACGCGGCGGCGCTCGGCGGCGCCTATGGCGGCGACGACATCGGCCGCGGCGAATCGGTCATGGTGGAGTTCGTCTCCGCCAACCCCACGGGCCCCATGCATCTGGGCAACGCCCGGGGCGGCGTGTTCGGCGACAGCCTGGCCGCCGTTCTGGAGCGCGCCGGATACCGCGTCTGGCGCGAGTTTTACGTCAACGACGCGGGCAATCAGGTGGACCTGTTCGGCCGGTCCATCGAGGCCCGGTATATCCAGCACCTCAAGGGGGAGGACGCCGTCGAGTTCCCGGAGAACGGGTATCACGGCGACGACATCCGGGCACTGGCGGCGGACATCGCCGCAGAGTTCGGTGACAGCCTGCTGGCCATGGAGCCGGAGGACCGGCGTGTGAAAATGCGCGAGATCGGCCTGGCCCGCAATCTGGAGCGGATGCAGGCGGACCTGCGCCGCTATAACGTGGAATACGACTGCTGGTTCCGCGAGACGAGCCTTCACGACAGCGGCTACGTCCGCGAGACCATCGACATGCTGCGCCAGCGGGGCTATCTGTACGAAAAGGACGGGGCCACCTGGTTCCGCGGCACCGACTTCGGCATGGAAAAGGACGAGGTCATGATCAAGTCCAACGGCTTTTACACCTATTACGCCGTGGACATCGCCTATCACCGCAACAAGCTGGTGGCCCGTGCCTTCGACCGGGTCATCGACGTGCTGGGCGCCGACCACCACGGCCACGCCGTCCGCTTCCGCGCCGGGCTCTCGGCCCTCGGCATCGATCCGTCCCGGCTGGACATCAAGCTGTACCAGCTGGTCAATCTGCTGCAGAACGGCGAGACCGTCCGCATGTCCAAGCGCACGGGCAAGATGATCTCGCTGGACAACCTGCTGGACGAGATCTCCGTGGACGCGGCCCGGTTCATCTTCAACTCGAAAAAGAGCGACACCCATCTGGAATTCGACCTGGATGTTGCCGTCCGCGAGGACAGCGAGAACCCGGTGTACTACGTCCAGTACGCCCACGCCCGCATCTGCTCGCTTCTGGCGAAGATGGCGGAGGAGGGCGCCGCGCCCTGCGGCGCGGACGATCCGGCCACGGCGCTTTTGACCCGGCCCACCGAGCGGGCCCTGATCCGCCAGATCGCCCAGCTGCCCGAAGAGGTGCGGCTGGCGGCGCGGGACTATGAGCCCTATCGCATGACCCGGTATCTGGTTGACCTGGCCACGGCCTTCCACATGTTCTACAACGACTGCCGCGTCAAGGGCGCGGAGCCGGCGCTGGCCGCCGCGCGGCTGACGCTGGCCGACACGACCCGGGCGGTGCTGGCCAACGTGCTGGGGATGCTGAAGATTTCCGCCCCCGAGCGCATGGACAAGGCGGAGGAGGACTGATCCCGTGAACGGCCCGCTTTTCGCCTTTGGCCGCTTCACGCTGCTGGACGGTGCCACCGGGATGAACCTGATCCGGGCGGGGATGCCGGCCGGCGTGTGTCCGGAGCGGTGGATCGCCGGGGCCCCGGAGGCTCTGACCGCGCTCCAGCGCCGCTATGCCGCGGCCGGATCGGACGCAGTCTATGCGCCGACCTTCGGCGCCAACGAGGTCAAGCTGAAAAAATTCGGGCTGGCGGACGGGCTGGAGGCCCTGAACGCGCGGCTGGTCGCCGTCAGCCGCGCGGCCGTGGGAGAGGGGGTCGCCGTGGGCGGCGATCTCAGCTCGCCGGGCGTGTTTCTGCGCCCCTTCGGTCCTCTGACCTTCGAAGAACTGACGGCGATCTTCCGCCGACAGGCCGCGGCGCTGGCCGCGGCGGACGTCGACTTTTTCGCCGCCGAAACGCTGATGAGCCTGTCCGAGGCCCGGGCCGCCGTGCTGGCGATCCGGAGCGTCTCCGACAAGCCGGTCCTGGTCACCATGACCTTCGGCGAGAACGGGCGGACGCTGTCGGGCGAGACGCCGGCGGCGTGTCTGGCCGCGGTCCAAGCCCTGGGAGCGGACGCCTTCGGCGTGAACTGCTCCGTGGGGCCGGACAAGGTGCTGGCCTTCATGCGGCCCATGGCAGAGATCGCCTGCGTGCCGCTGGCGGCGAAGCCCAACGCCGGGACGCCGCGCACCGCGCCGGACGGCAGCGTGTACTATGACGTGACGCCGGAGTCGTTCGCCGCGCACGCGGCGGACTTCGCCGGGATCGGCGTGCGCGTGTTCGGCGGCTGCTGCGGCACGGACGAGCGGCATATCGCGGCCCTGAGGACCGCGCTGGACGGGCTGGTCCCCGCGACGCGCCGGCCGGAGCCGCCCCGGCTCCTGACCGACGGGCGGCATCTCTGGCCGGC
>JAEERN010000193.1 GCA_016285815.1 Clostridiales bacterium | reverse complement strand
TGATGTGCGACGTGGACGCGCCCGAGGGCGCGCCGTCGGTGCGCGTGGCCAACGCGGAGGAGGCCTATGCGCTGGCGGCGGCCAATCTGGAGGGCCGTCCGGCCCGGCGGCTGAAGCTGGTGGGCGTCACCGGCACCAACGGCAAGACCACGACCACGCATCTGATCGCGAAGATCCTCTCAGAGGCGGGGCACAAGTGCGGCCTCATCGGGACCAACGAGATCCTGATCGGCGAGGAGTCCGAGCCCAGCGCCAACACCACGCCGGAGGGGCCGGAACTCCACCGCTATTTCCGCCGCATGGCCGACGCGGGCTGTGAGTACTGCGTCATGGAGGTCTCGTCCCACTCGCTGGCGCTGGGGCGGGTGGCGGGCCTGCGCTTCGCCGTGGCGGCCTTCACCAATCTGACGCAGGACCATCTGAATTTCCACGGTACTATGGAGAACTACGCCGACGCCAAGGCCCGCCTGTTCCGTGTGGCGGCGGTCTCGGTGATCAATCTGGACGACCCGTGGGCGGGCAAGATGCTGAACGCGGCCGCCGGCGAGAAGCTGACCTATTCCGTCAAAAAGAACGAGGCCGATCTGGTGGCCAAGTACATCCGGCTGTTCCCGGACAGCGTGGAGTTCGAGGCGCTGGCCGGCAGCGAGATCCAGCGCATGAAGCTGGGGATCCCGGGCATGTTCTCGGTGGAGAACGCGCTGACGGCCGTGGGCGTCTGCCGGAAGCTGGGGCTGGAGCTGGGACAGATCGCGGCGGGGCTGGCCGCGGCCCAGGGCGTCTGCGGCCGGGCGGAGATCGTGCCCGTGGAGCGGGACTTCACCGTCATGATCGACTACGCCCACACGCCGGACTCGCTGGAAAACATCCTGAAGACCGTGCGCCCCGGTACGGCGGGGCGGATCATCACCGTCTTCGGCTGCGGCGGGGACCGGGACCGCACCAAGCGCCCCATCATGGGCGGCATCGCCGAAGACCTGAGCGACCTCTGCGTCGTCACCAGCGACAACCCGCGCACCGAGGACCCGGAGGCCATCCTGGCGGACATCGTCGCGGGGATGAAAAAGAAGAACCGGACGGTCATCGCCGACCGCCGCGAGGCCATCCGCCACGCGCTGTCCTGCGCCCGGGCGGGGGATCTGGTGCTGATCGCCGGAAAAGGTCACGAGCTGTATCAGGAGATCAACGGGGTCAAGCGCCCCTTTGATGAGAGGGAAGTCATTCGGGAGTGCCTCGCGGCAGAGGAGAAGGGGGACAAGACATGAGACCGTTGACGGCGGAAGAACTCTGCGCCTTGATGAACGGCGCGGAAAACGACGGCTTTGCCCGCAGGAACGGGGAGTTCACCGTCACGTCCGTCTGCACCGACACGCGGAAGATCGTGCCGGGGTGCCTGTTCGTGCCTCTGGCGGGAGAGCGGTTCGACGGCCACGACTTTCTGGCCGAGGCGCTGGACAAGGGCGCCGCGGGGGCGCTGTCCGCGCGGCCGGAGGACAACGGGCCGCGGATCGTCAGCGTGCCGGACACCATGGAGGCCCTGCGCCGGCTGGCGGCGGCCTATAAGGCGACGCTGAACGTGCGCACGGTGGCGGTGACGGGAAGCGTCGGCAAGACCACCACCAAGGAGATGACCGCGGCGGCGCTGTCCGCGGGGTTCCGCACGCAGAAGACGGCTGGCAATTTCAACAACGAGATCGGCGTTCCGCTGACTCTGCTGTCCATCGGCCCCGGCCACGAGGCCGCGGTGGTGGAGATGGGCATGTCGGCCCGGGGCGAGATCTCGCGGCTGTCCCGCATGGCGCGGCCGGACGCGGCGGTCATCACCAACATCGGCACGGCGCACATCGAGTATCTGGGCAGCCGGGAGGAGATCGCCCGGGCCAAGTTCGAGGTGCGGGACGGCATGAAGCAGGACTCGGTGCTGGTGCTGAACGGAGACGACAAGTATCTGTTCGGCGCGGAGGAGACCCAGGGGTTCCGGACGGTCTATTACGGCGTCCGCAACCCGGAGGCGTCGTTCCGCGCCGAGGACCTGCGCCGCACGGAGCAAGGAACGGCCTTCCGCGCCGTCTATCCCGGCGGCAGCGTCGAGCTGAGCCTGGCCATGGCGGGGGACCACATGGTGTACGACGCGCTGGCGGCGCTGGCCGCGGCCGTCTCGCTGGGCGTGAACCCGGCGCTGGCCGCCAAAAGCATCTCCGGGGTGAGCCCCGAGGGGATGCGCCAGCGGATCTGCGCCATGGGCGACGTCAAGGTGATCCTGGACTGCTACAACGCCAACCCGGACTCCATGCGCGCGGCGCTGAAGGTGCTGTCCGGACAGCACGGCCGCCGGGTTGCGCTGCTGGGCGACATGCTGGAGCTGGGCTATTACGCCGAGCGGTCCCACACCGAGGCGGGCGAGCTGGCGGCGGCCTGCTGCGACGTGCTGGTGGCCGTCGGGCGGTACGCCGACTGTACGGCAGACGGCGCGCGGCGCGCGGGGATGCCGCGGGAGAGCGTCTATACCCCCGAGCGGAGCAACGCGGCGGATCTGCTGTACGGCATCCTGCGCCCCGGCGACACGGTGCTGGTCAAGGGCAGCCGCGGCATGAAGATGGAAGAGATCATCGCCGACTGCGGACAGAAGCTGGATCACACCGTGATCTGACGCGGCGGCGCATCATTCGGAAGAGGTCGGAGGAAGAAGCATGGCGAACTGGGTCTACGGCGCGGCCCTTGCGGCGGCCTTTGCCGCCGCGGCGGTCCTGGGGATCTTTATCGTTCCCTATCTGAGAAAGCTGAAGCTGGGACAGCACATCCTGGAGATCGGGCCCAACTGGCACAAGAGCAAAGAGGGGACTCCCGTCATGGGCGGCCTCATCTTCATCCTGGCCGCCGCGGCTGTCACGGCCGTGACCGTGCTGCTGCTGCCGGACAAGAGCGCCGGCGCGGTGCTCTGCGTGTTCTTCCTGGCTCTGACCAACGGGGTCATCGGGTTTCTGGACGACTGTGAAAAGATCCTGAAAAAGCAGAACATCGGCCTGTCGGCGCGGCAGAAGCTGGTGCTGCAGTTCGCCGTCGGCATCGTGTTCCTGCTGCTGCTGACCTGGCTGGGGCTGTTCGACGGCGAGATCGCCGTGCCCTTCACCAAATCGGTGCTGCATCTGGGAAAGCTGTGGTATCTGACCTATCCCGTGGCGCTGATCATGGTGGTCGGAACGGTCAACGCCGTGAATCTGACCGACGGCGTGGACGGGCTGGCCTCCGGCGTGACGGTGCCGGTGGCGCTGTTCTTCGCGTTGGCCGCGGACCGGGCCGGCATGGCCGAGGTCGGCGTCTTCGCCGCCGCGCTGGCCGGGGCGCTGATCGGCTTTCTGATCTACAACTTCAACCCGGCCCGGGTCTTTATGGGCGACACGGGCTCGCTGTTCCTCGGCGGCGCCGTCATCGGGATGGCCTTCGTCGTGCGCCAGCCGCTGGTGTTCATCCTCGTCGGGCTCGTATACTACACCGAGGCGTTCTCGGTCATGCTTCAGGTGTTCTATTTCAAGGTGACCCACGGCAAACGCATCTTCAAGATGGCGCCGCTGCACCACCACTTCGAGCTGTGCGGCTGGTCGGAAAAGACCCTGTTCGTCGTCTTTTCGGGGATCACGCTGCTGCTCGGCGGCGTCTGCGCCCTTTGGATCTTCGGGATCCTGTAAAACAAGCGGAGAAAAAGTCGGGTTATGGAAAACAGACGGGCAAAACAGCATAAGAAGTACGAGGATCTGGCCCGCCCGGTCCCGGCGGACCGGCGGCCCGCCGCGCCGGAGGCGCCCCGGGCCCGCAGCGAGAGCGAAAAGGCCC
>JAEERN010000192.1 GCA_016285815.1 Clostridiales bacterium | reverse complement strand
CGTGGCCGCGCCGGACGGCCGGCTGTTCGTCAACGACACCGGCAACCCCGGCATGAGCCGGGGCGGCAGCGGCGACCTGCTGGCCGGTCTGACCGGCGCGTTCCTGGCGCAGGGGGCCGACCCCTTCACCGCCGCGGCCGCCGCGGTCCACGTCCACGGTCTGGCCGGAGATCTGGCCCGGGACCGGCTGGGCGAGATCGGCATGGCCCCCGAAGACATGCTGGCCGCTCTGCCCGAGGCCATCCGCTCCTGCCGGGGCGTCTGATCCGCCCGCGGCGTCCCCTCTGTTTTTCGAAAAAGGAGATCTCCCGTGAAAACACGCGCGCTTGCCGCTGTTCTCACACTGACGATGATCCTCTCCGCCTGCTCCGGCGGCCGCGCCGCGGCGCTGGCGGAAGAGACGGCCGCCTTTTACGCCGGCCTCACCCGCTTTTCCGCCGAGGCGGAGGTCACGCTGGACCACGGCGACTCGGTCAGCGTCTACACGCTGACCCACGAATACGCCGGCGGCGTCCACACCCTGACGGTCACGTCGCCGCCGGGGCTGGCCGGTCTGGTCTTCACCGCCGACGGCGACAGCCTCGAGCTCCGCTTCGCCGGTGCCGTGTTCGCGCCGCGCTCGCTGGAGGGCACCGGCGCCACGCCCATGAAGCTGCTGCCGGACGCGCTGCGCGCGCTGGGCGGGGGGCTGTTCGACGGCGTGACGCTCTCGGACGGCTGTCTGACGCTGAACGCCTGGTCCCGGACCGACGGCGACGAGTTCGCCCACCGGATCGCGCTGGACCCCGAAACCCGCCTTCCCCTCTCCGACGAGATCTTTCTCCGCGGCCGCATGGTCATGCGGACCGTCTACCGCTCCGCTTCGGCGGAGAGCGCCGCGGAACGGCCGTAACGGCACCGAAAGACACAATCCAATTCAAAAGGAACCTGGAACAGCACGATGAAACACACCGATTTTCTGCGGCGGACCTGGGCCGAGATCGACCTGGCCGCGCTGCGCGAAAACTACGCGCTCCTGCGCGGCCGCGTCCCCGCCGGGGCCGGGACCATCGCCGTGGTCAAGGCCGACGCCTACGGCCACGGGGCCGACGCGGTGGCCCGCGAGCTGGAGGCCATGGGCGCGAACGCCTTCGCCGTCAGCAATCTGGACGAAGGGATCGCCCTGCGGGAGGCGGGGGTGACCGCCCCGGTCCTGATCCTCGGCGTCACGCCGCCCATCTACGCCGACCAGCTGGAGGAATACGGCATCACCGCCGCGGTCAACGGCCTCGCGTCGGCCCGGGCCCTGTCGGAGACCGGCGCCCGCGTTTCCGTCCACGTCAAGTTCGAGACGGGCATGGGCCGTCTCGGCATCCCCGCCCGCGAGCCGTCGCTGGTCGCCGCCGCGGCGGAAGAGGCCCTTCGCATCGCCGCGCTGCCGGGGATCACCGTCACCGGCGCGTTCACCCACTTTTCCACGGCGGACGAGCCCGACGACGCGCTCACCGTCCGCCAGTACGGCCTGTTCCGCGCCGTCTGCGACGCGGCCGAGGCATCCGGCCTGCGCTTTGCCACGCGCCACTGCTGCAACAGCGCCGCCGCCATGCGCCGCCCCGAATTCGCGCTGGACGCGGTGCGTCTCGGCATCGCGCTGTACGGCTGCGTGCCGGACAGCGCCGAGCCGTCGCTGTTCTCCGATTTCCCGCTGAAGCCCGTCATGACGCTGAAATCCGTCGTCAGCCAGGTGGAGGACTACCCCGCCGGAGCCACCGTCAGCTACGGCGCCCGGCGTCTGGACCGGCCCGCCCGCATCGCCGTGGTGGGGCTGGGCTATGCCGACGGGTTCAGCCGTTCGCTCTCCGACCGGGGGCTGGCCGTTCTCGGCGGCCGCCTCTGCCCCGTGGTGGGCCGCGTCTGCATGGATATGACCATGTTCGACGTCACCGACGCGGGCCCCGTCCGACCGGGCGACGAGGCCGTCATCATCGGCGGTCCGCTGTCCGCCGAGCGCGTGGCCGCCCTGTGCGGCACCATCAACTACGAGGTGCTCTGCCGCGTCGGGCGGCGCGTGCCCCGCGTGTTCCGCAACGCCCTCTGACCTGTGAAAACGCTGTCCCGCTCCCGCCGGGCCGCATACCATGAAGAGAGGGGCGCGCGAAAAAAGATTTCCCGCGCGCGGTGATTAGAACCCCCTCGACCTTGGCACAATAGTTTCAGGGCGGCCGTCCGCATCCGCGCGGCCGCGCCGGAAACTGATCTACCGGAGCGTGACGACAAAGTGGAACTCAACGTCAGACGGGGCGACATCTTCTATGCCGACCTGAGTCCCGTCGTCGGCAGCGAACAGGGCGGCGTCCGGCCGGTCCTGATCGTCCAGAACGACACGGGCAACCGATACAGCCCGACGGTCATCGCCGCGGCCATCACGTCTCAGACCAACAAGACGCGTCTGCCGACGCATATCGAGCTGTCGCGGCACACCTGCGGCCTGTCCCGCGACAGCATCGTGCTGCTGGAGCAGATCCGCACCATTGACAAAAAGCGCCTCAAGGAGCGCATGGGGCGCGTGGACGAAGCCGTGATGGACCGCATCGACGGGGCCATCGCCGTCAGCTTTGGCCTCAGCGGGACCTGATTCCCCCGGCCGAAGCCCGCAAAAGAGAGGTACACACCCATGAAAAGCAGACACACCGTTTTACTTACCCTGGGGCTGATCGCCGTTCTGGCGGTCTCCGGCGGCCTGTTCGCGCTGGCCGACAACGAGGGCACCGAAAGCGACCCCCTGATCACCAAGAGCTATCTGGAAGAGCGGTTCCGGCCCCAGGTCGAGGCGCTGATCGACGACGCCGTGGCCGCCGCCGCCGCCGCGAAGACCGAAGAGCTGGACGGGATCCTGGCCGACTATAAGGGCCAGATCGCCGCGCTGGTGAACGAGTTCAACGGTTCGACGGGCAACGTTCTCGACAACGAGGCGTACCTCGCCCTGCTGGAGGCGGCCCTTCGCGAAAAACTCATGTCCGTCACCGCCGAGGCGTCGGACGAGACCGCCGTGTTCCGGACGGTGACCCTGTCCGCGGGCCAGCGGCTCTACTGTCTCTCCGGCGCCGAGCTGTTCCTGCGCGAGGGCAAGGCGGTGTGCATCTCCGGCCTGATGGACGTTCCCGCCGGGGGCGAGCTGGCCCACCGGGCCAGCCTCAAGACCAACACGCTGTATATCGCCACCGAGGACCGGCACGGTCTGCGCGCCGACTCGGACGTGACCGTCTTCCTCCGCGGCGGGTATGTGATCGAATAAGCAGATCGGGCGCCGCCCGCAAAATCAAGGCGAAAAACCGGCCGCCGGAAGGGAGACCTTCCGGCGGCCGGGTCGTTTCATGCCATTTTTTGTACCGGAACATTCCCTCCAAATAAAAATTTTTTGTTGACATTTTCAGCAAAATCAAGTACCATTAAAGCAGCATCGGGGCGACTCGGTACGCGTCTGAAAAAGCAGGGCAGGGGCCCATCCTGCCAGCGAAACACGGAGGTTTATCATGAAAACTTTATCCAGGACCTTGAGTTGGATTCTGCTCACAGCGCTTCTCCTAGCGTGTTTCCCCGCGCTTGCCGCCAACGCAGCCGCGACGAAAACCGAGGGGATCTATTCTTATACGGTTTCCGGCGGCAAGGCCACTATTACCGCCGTTGACGAAAGCGCTGCTGGCGCGCTGGTCACTCCGACCGCGCTGGGCGGCTGCCCCGTCACCGCCATCGGCGATCGCGCGTTTTACTGCAGAGAAAACATTACCTCGGTCACTGTTTCCGAAGGTGTGACCAGTATCGCCGACGGCGCCTTCCGGTGCTGCACGAATCTGACTTCGATCTCGCTGCCCGATTCGCTTCGCACCATAGGTTCCGCCGTATTCGGTATGTCCGGCCTCACCTCGATCACGATCCCCGCCGGCGTCACGGAGATGGGCGGCGATCAATTCTGGGATTGCCTGGACCTGAAGACCGCGGATATTCAGGCCCAGATCCCGGAACTTGGCTCGAATATGTTCTTCCATTGCCGCAGTCTGACCTCCGTTACGCTGCCGGACTCCATTCGAACCATCGGAATGGCAGCCTTTTTCGGCTGCTATTCCCTCAAGACTATCGACCTTCCGTCCCAGCTGGAAACGATCGGTGCCCACGCCTTTGGTGCCTGCGATTCGATGAAATCTCTTTCTCTCCCCTCTTCCCTTACCACCATCAACGAGGTCGCCTTCTCTGGAATGACGTCGCTGAAGTCCTTGACCATCCCCGCCAGCGTCACCAGTATCACCTTCCGTCTCTTTGATGATTCGACCTCTCTGACTGACCTCTATTGCCAGGCCGCAGCCAAACCGAGCGGATGGCATGACGATTGGGCTCTGGTCTACAAGACCGTCAGCGGGCAGAAAGTTTACACCGACGTCCGGATCCACTGGGGCTGCACCTGCAGCGCCCCCACAGTCACGGCCAAGACTTCGCCGGACGGGATCCAGGTCAAATGGACCTCTTCCGGCTCCTGCGCCGGGTATCAGCTGTTCCGCTATGCCGGCGGCAAATGGACCAAGCTTGTCACTCAGACAGGCCGTTCCTTCACAGATCCCGACGTTACGCCCGGCGTCGCCTACCGTTATCGGGTCCGGGCCTATACGCCCGGCTATTACGGCGATTACGGAACCAGCAGTTCCGTCATGCTTCTGGATCCTCCGTCCATCCTCTCGACGACCAATTACGCCTCCGGCCTCAAAGTGACGTGGAGCAGCGTCCCCGGCGCTACCATTTATTACGTCTGGAGAGCTGAAGGAAACGGCGACTTCGTCAAGATCGGCTCTTCCCGGTCGACCTCCTTCGTGGATAAAACCGCGGAATCCGGGGCGGCCTATCGCTATCAGATCAAGGCCCGGTATTCCGATTCTTACAGCCAACCCTCCGCCGCCGTGAAATCTGTTCGGCTCGTCTCGCCGGTCCTCTCAGTCAAGGCGTATGCTTCCGGCATCAAGGTAATGTGGGAAACCGTTCCCGGAGCAACGCTGTACAACATCTATCGCAAAGCTCCCGGCGGGACTTATGAAAAGATCGGCACCAGCCGCAGCCTGGCCTATGTAGACCGGTCGGTGACTTCCGGCGTAAAATACAGCTATACCGTCGTTGCTCAGGTCTCAAGCTTCACATCTGCCGGTTCAAAAGCTGTGAGCGCCACAGCAAGATAACTCCGCCCGCACCGAAAAACCGGCCGCCGGAAGGTCTCCCTTCCGGCGGCCGGGTCGTTTTATCAGGGATGCGTCAGCCGATCCGGGCGCCGCAGAACTCCGTTCCCAGCTCCACGTCCGTCCGGGACAGGCGCGCCGGATCGAAGTCCCGCGCCAGCTCAGCCGCGGACACGGGCTCGGACCGGTCGATCAGCCCGAGCCGGAAGGCCAGCTCGCCGATCATCCGCTCCGGCGTCACCCGCCGCCGCAGCTCGCCCATGTCCAGATCCAGATCCCGCTTGGACAGCTTGCGCCCGCCCGGTCCCAGCAGCATGGGCACGTGCAGATACGACGCCTCGCGCCCGCCCAGCAGCCGGGTCAGATAGATCTGGCGCGCCGTGGACCCCAACAGGTCCCGGCCCCGCACCACCTCGGTCACGCCGCCGTCCACGTCGTCCGCCACCACGGCCAGCTGATAGGCAAAGGTGCCGTCCGCCTTTTTCAGTACGAAATCGCCGCAGTCCCGGGCCAGATTCTCCCGCTGCGGCCCGAAGAGCCGGTCCGTGAACGCGATCTCCTCGTCCGGCACGCGCAGCCGGACCGACGGCGGTGCCGTTTTGGCGGCCCGCTGTTCCGGCGTCAGCCGCAGGCAGGTGCCGGGATAGATCCAGTGGCCGTCCCCGGCGTGGGGGGCCCGGGCCGCGTTCAGCGTCCCTCTGGTGCACCAGCAGGGGTAGACGAGGCCCCGGGACCGCAGCAGCGCCAGCTTTTCCTCGTAAAAGGGCGAGCGGAACCGCTGGGGCGTCATCTCCTCGTCCCACGTCAGCCCCAGCCACGTCAGATCCTGCCGGATCAGCTCCGCCCACTCGGGCGTACAGCGCACGGGGTCCAGATCCTCGATGCGCAGCAGCACGCGCCCGCCCCGGGAACGGGCGGACAGCCACGCCGTCAAAAACGCCGCCGCGTTGCCCGGATGCATCCGCCCGCTGGGGCTCGGCGCCAGTCTTCCCACGGTCTCCGCCATCGGTCCGCCTCCTTCCCGCCGCGCTGTCTTTCTTCCGTTCTATTGTATCGCACGGCCCTCCGCCTGTCAACGGATTTCGCCGGGCCGAAGAGGTTTTTTCCCGCCGGGGCAGCGCAATTTTTTCCGTTTTTTGTCAAATCTGTCAAATCCGCTAAAATCAACAGGCCTCTTTTCAGTAACTTCGGTCAAAATGACCATTGTAAATTAGACCAAATTTGACTATTATATATAGCGTTAGCACTCCGGATGAATGAGTGCTAAACCAGATTCGTCAACACCACTTCACTCTAAGGGAGGAAATCCAAAATGACACTGAAACCTTTGGCTGACCGCGTCGTGATCAAGATGGTCGAGACCGAAGAGAAGACCAAGAGCGGCATCATCCTGACCGGCTCTGCGAAGGAAAAACCGCAGGTCGCCGAGATCATCGCCGTGGGCCCGGGCGGCATCGTCGACGGCAAGGACGTCGTCATGTACGTCAAGCCCGGCGACAAGGTCATCACCAGCAAATATTCCGGCACCGAAGTCAAGCTGGACGGCGAGGAATACTCCATCGTCCGCCAGAACGACATTCTCGCCATCGTCGAGTAAAGCAAGGAGGAATTCACAATGGCTAAAAAGCTTGTTTACGGAGAAGAAGCCCGCCGCGCGCTGGGCGTCGGCGTCGACAAGGTCGCCGATACCGTCAAGATCACCATGGGCCCCAAGGGCAGAAACGTCGTCCTCGACAAGAAGTTCGGCGCTCCCATGATCATCAACGACGGCGTCACCATCGCCAAGGAGATCGAGCTGGAGGACCGCTTTGAGAACATGGGCGCCCAGCTGCTCAAGGAAGTCGCCACCAAGACCAACGACGTGGCCGGCGACGGCACCACCACCGCCACCGTGCTGGCCCAGGCGCTGGTCCACGAGGGCCTGAAGAACCTGGCCGCCGGCGCGAACCCCATCATCATGCGCAAGGGCATCAACGCCGCCGTCGACGCGGCCGTGGAAGCCATCAAGACCAACTCCGTCGCCGTCTCCGGCAGCAGCGACATCGCCAAGGTCGCCTCCATCAGCTCGGGCGACGAATTCATCGGCAAGCTCATCGCCGAGGCCATGGACAAAGTCTCCAACGACGGCGTCATCACCGTGGAAGAGTCCAAGACCGCCGAGACCTATTCCGAGGTCGTCGAGGGCATGCAGTTCGACCGCGGCTATATCACCCCCTATATGGTCACCGACAGCGACAAGATGGAAGCCGTCATCGACGACGCTTACATCCTGATCACCGACAAGAAGATCTCGTCCATCCAGGACATCCTGCCCCTGCTGAACCAGATCGCCCAGGCGGGCAAGAAGCTGGTCATCATCGCCGAGGACGTCGAGGGCGAGGCGCTGGCCACCCTGATCGTCAACAAGCTGCGCGGCACCCTCACCTGCATCTGCGTCAAGGCGCCGGGCTTCGGCGACCGCCGCAAGGAGATGCTCAAGGACATCGCCATCCTCACCAACGGCGAGGTCATCTCCGAAGAGCTGGGCCTCGAGCTGAAAGAGACCGACATGAGCCAGCTGGGCCGCGCCAAGCAGGTCAAAGTCACCAAGGAGAACACCATCATCGTGGACGGCGCCGGCAACACCGACGAGATCAAGGCCCGCATCGGCCAGATCAAGGCCCAGATGGAAGTCACCACGTCGGAATTCGACAAGGAAAAGCTGCAGGAGCGGCTGGCCAAGCTGTCCGGCGGCGTCGCCGTCATCAAGGTCGGCGCGGCCACCGAGACCGAGATGAAGGAGAAAAAGCTCCGCATCGAGGACGCGCTGAACGCCACCAGAGCCGCGGTGGAAGAGGGCATCGTCGCCGGCGGCGGCACGGCCTATATCAACGCCATCGCCAACGTGGAGAAGCTGCTCGCCACCACCGAGGGCGACGAGCGCACGGGCGTCCGCGCCGTCGTCAAGGCGCTGGAGTCCCCCATCCGTCAGATCGCGGCCAACGCCGGCGTGGACGGCAGCATCGTGCTCGACAAGGTCAAGACCTCCGGCGAGATCGGCTACGGCTATGACGCGCTGAACGACCGGTACGGCGATATGGTCAAGGCCGGCATCGTCGACCCGGCCAAGGTCGCCCGCTCTGCCCTGCAGAACGCGGCCAGCGTTTCCAGCATGATCCTGACCACCGAAGCCCTGGTGGGCGACATCCCCGAGCCGGCTCCGGCCCCGGCCGCCGGCGGCGGCATGGGCGGCGACATGGGCATGTACTGATCCTGCCCGCCGCATTTCCCCTCCGCTTCTACCCCGAAAGCGCCTTTTGCCCGCCGGGCAAAAGGCGCTTTTTTTGCCCGCGCCGCCCCGCGGGAAACGCCGCGCCGCCCCCGTTTTTTTGACCGCCGCCGCCCCTCTCCCGGGGCTGCGGCGGTTTTCCGCGTCCGGCCTCCGCGTCCGTTTTTTTGCGAGTCCCTGCAACAAACAGCCTCGGCTGGCTATTATTTAAAATGAGGGCACGCCCCGCTCCATCCGTCCCGACTCCTGTCAAAAGCAGGGCAACACCGCTTCCCTCCTGTCTTCCGACACTTTTTGCCTCTTCTCTCCGGCTGTTATGTTGCACATAAAAAAAACGGCAGGGCACAGCACATTTATCAAAAAAGCCGATAGTCCGACGTGAATGGGTCTGCTATACTTATTCTTGTGATTTTGTATCTGAAATCATCGAATCCACTTCCCGCGGTACCGGTCTTTTCTTTTTCATCTTTTCGCCGCGGCGGCAAAGGAGCGCGTATGCTGTTCAATTCTCTGTCGTTTCTGCTGTTTTTTCCGGCCGTAACCCTGATCTACTATCTGATCCCAGCCAAATACCGGTGGATCTGGCTTCTGGCCGCCAGCTATTTCTTTTATATGTGCTGGAACGCCAGTTACGCACTGCTGATCGCCGCCTCCACCGTCGTCACCTATCTGAGTGGGATCCTGATCGCCCGGGCGGACCGGAACGGCGACGCCGCCCGGGCCGCCCGCCGCAAAAAGCTCTGGGTGGCGCTGAGCTTCGTCATCAATCTGGCGATCCTCGGCTTTTTCAAATACTTCTCCTTTGCCGTGGACAACCTCAACGCCGTTCTCGGCGCGCTGAAGCTCAGCCTCGTCTCCCCTGCTTTCGACGTTGTCCTGCCCGTCGGCATCTCGTTTTACACTTTCCAGGCCCTGTCCTATACGGTGGACGTCTACCGCGGCTCCGTCAAGCCGGAGAAGAACCCGTTCCGCTACGCGCTGTTCGTCTCGTTCTTCCCCCAGCTGGTGGCCGGCCCCATCGAACGGACGGGAAACCTGTTGGACCAACTGAACCACCCCCGCAAGTTCGAATACAACCGCATGGTCTCCGGCCTGCTGGTCATGGCCTGGGGCTTTTTCCAGAAAATGGTGGTGGCCGACCGCGTCGCTGTGGTGGTCAACACGGTTTTCAACGACTACGCGCGGTACGCCGGCTTTGAGATCGCCTTCGCCGTCCTGCTCTTCGCGGTCCAGATCTACTGCGACTTTGCCGGATACTCCAATATCGCCATCGGCGCGGCCCGGGTCATGGGCGTGGACCTGATGGAAAACTTCCAACAGCCTTACTTCGCAGGCAGCGTCAAAGAGTTCTGGCGCCGGTGGCACGTCTCCCTCTCCACCTGGTTCCGCGACTATCTCTACATTCCTCTGGGCGGCAGCCGCAAGGGCAGGCTCCGCACCTGTCTCAATCTGATGATCACCTTCCTCGTCAGCGGCCTCTGGCACGGCGCCAACTGGACCTTCGTGCTCTGGGGCGCGCTGCACGGCGCGCTTCAGATCGTCGAGGGCCTGCTGAAAAAGCCGCGCGAGGCGCTGGAAAACGCGTTTCACATCGACCGGACGGCCTTCTCCTACCGGTTTTTCAACGGGTTTCTCACCTTCCTGCTGGTGGACTTCGCGTGGATCTTCTTCCGCGCGAACTCTCTGCGGGACGCCTTCGGCATCATCAGGAACCTGTTCTCGACCTTCAACCCCTACGTGCTGACCAACGGACGGCTCCTGGAGCTGGGTCTCGACCGGCCGGATCTGATCGTCGGGCTTCTTGCTATCGCCGTCCTGCTGATCGGCGACCTGCTCCAGACAAAGTTCAAAGTCAGCCAGCGGCTCATGGAGCAGAACCTGCCTTTCCGTCTGACTGCCTACACCCTGATCGTGGTGCTGCTGCTCGTCTTCGGCGTCTACGGCTCGGGCTATGAGGCCAGCCAGTTCATCTACTTCCAGTTCTGACCGCGGGAAAGGAGTTTTTTTTGATCATGACCAAACGTAAAGCACAATGGGTCCGGCGCGCCATCGTCGCCGTCCTGCTGATCGCCCTGCTCCTCGGCTGCGTCACCGCGCTGAACAAGCTCTTCCGCCCCAAGTGGACCCAGACCGACTGGCTCCGGTCTTACGCCGAACTTCCGAAGGACAGCGTCGACGCGCTCTTCGTCGGCAGCAGCCACAGCTATTACTCCGTCAACCCTTACACGCTGTATCAGGAGTCCGGGATCGCCTCTTATTCGCTGGGCACGCCGTCCATGCGGCTGGACGTGGCCCGGGAGCTACTGCGTGAGGCGCTTCGCCGCCAAAGCCCGCGGATCGTCCTGCTGGAGGCCTACGCCTTTTCCTACGACACGCCGCAGACGCCCGCTTATCTGCACTATACCTTCGACGCGTTCCCCTTCTCCCTCCGCAAATACCGCGCTGTCCGCAGTCTGACCGACGACTCCCAGGTCCGGCAGGAGCTCATGATCCCCTTCCTCCAGTTCCACTCCCGCTGGAAGGAGCTGGAGGAAAAGGATATCCAAGCGCTGACGTCCGACCTGTCTGGGACCGACACCAAGGGACACGCCGTCAACTACGCGGTCACTTCGAAGGCCAAGCTCGATGGCTCGGCCTTCGACTGGAACGGCACGATTACCCAGGCGAACCGACAGGCTTTGACCGAGATCGCCGCCCTCTGCCGCGAAAACGGCGCCCGGCTCGTGGTCTGGAGCGCGCCGACCTCCGACTGGAACACGGCGTTGGCCGCCGCCGTCGCCGGGCTGACGGCCGGCGAGTCCGTCGAATTCTGGGATCTCGCCAGCGCTCCGGAAGACTTCGGCATCAAGGTCTCCCGCCATTTCTGCGACGAGCACCATCTAAATGAGACCGGTTCGCGGATCCTGTCGACCGAACTGGCCCGCCGTCTGACTGCCGCCGGCATCGGCCCCACGGAGATGTCCGACGCCCGCCGGAGCGAGTGGAGCGAGTTCTCTCTCGACTATGCCCACTTCTGCTATCAGAAATTCTTTCCCCGGCAAAAGTCCGCCACGACCCTCGCCGCGTCCCTGACGGACCTTGAGGGCTGTACGATCCTCGTGGCCAAGGGGAATCTGACCAACAAGGCCAACGCCAAGGCGAACCGCTCGCTGTCGGCCCTGGGCCTTGCCGACTTCGGCAAGCTGGGCACAGACAAGTACGCCGCCGTTGTCACGGCAGAGGGCGTCCGGGCGGAAACCTCTCCCCAGGACACGACGACGACTCTGACACACGAGGTCGACGGACACACCTTCGTGGTGTCCAGCGTCGCCCGGCCGGGCGACAACGGATACGCCAGCATCACCTTCGATGGAGTCGAGCTGGTCACCCACCGCCGCGGCGTGGCCATCGCGCTCTACGACGAGCGGACCCACCAGCTGATCGACGCCTTCACGCTGGACATCCGCAATGGCGCGAACGACGTCTATCGTCTCTCGAACTGACCACCGCGCTTTAAAAACGCTGCAGAGCCGGGGGGAAGCGGCCGCTTCCCCCCGGCTCTGACCGTCTCGTCGTTTTGTCACTTCGTCCCGCCGGTCTTGTCGGACCGGGCCGCGTCCGCCCGGGCGCGGTCGGCGTCGGCCCGCATCTCGTCCACGGTCTTGACGTGCAGCCGGGCCGCCCCGGCATAGTCCCGCTTGTCCGCAAGGAACGTTCCCGTCTCATGGCGGCGGGCCATGCGGGCCTTGGCCCGCTCGATCTCCTCGGCGTACTGCGGCAGCCACTCGGCCTCTTCGATCAGATACTCGTCCACCATCTGCTCGATCTCCGGCGGATTGCAGACCGCGCCGGTGAGCGGATCCATCATCATGGCCTGGATCAGCAGGGCCCGGTCCGCGCGGACCGCGGCCTCGACGGCCAGCCGCTGGACCCAGACGCTCTGGGAACAGACGGCGGCGCAGCCCAGCGGCAGATCCCCCACCCGGGGGATGTTGATGCCGTTCCGGTCCACGTATCCGGGCACCTCGACGATGCAGTCGTCCGGCAGGTTGGTGATGGCGCCGCGGTTGACCACGTTGAAGTGTCCGCGGTAGACGCGGCCCGTCTCCAGCCCCTCGATGATGTAAGAGCCGTGCTCCTGCGAGCGGTTTTCCGGCGTGAACCGGCGGGCCGGCGCGGCCAGCCAGTTGGGAAAGTCCGTCTCAAACCAGTTGCGCCCCTCCCGGCAGACGCGCAGATAGCCCCCCGTCTCGCCGTTGGACCAGCCGCCCTCGTGGTCCAGCCAGCGGTTGATCTCGTCCGGGCGCTTGCGGTACCACGCCAGATACTCGGACAGATGGCCGTTGCTCTCGGTGGAGTAATAGCCAAAACGGCGCAGCATGTCGATGCGGACCTTTTCCGTCCGGCTCAGCTTGGGGTCGTTCTCATAGGCCTCGAGGATCTTGCCCGTCAGGTCCTCGCCCTCGTGGGAGACCTTGACGTACCACGTCTGGTGGTTGATCCCGGCGCAGACGATGTCCACCTCGTCCTGCCGATAGCCCAGCGCCTCGGCGATCTGACGGTGGCCGCCCTGGACCCCGTGGCACAGGCCGACGGTCGGAACGCCGCCGTACTGGTTGGCCGCCCACGTCATCATGGCGTTGGGGTTGGAATAGTTCAACAGGAGACAGCCGGGCAGCGCAACCTCGCGGATGTCGCGGCAAAAGTCCAGCATGGCGTGGACGCCCCGCTGACCGTACATGATGCCCCCGGCGCAGATGGTGTCGCCCACGCACTGGTCCACGCCGTAGCGCAGCGCCACGTCGATGTCCTTTTCGAAGGCCTCCAGCATGCCGATGCGGACGGCGTTGATGACGTATTTGGCCCCGCGGAAGGCCTCCCGGCGGTCCAGCGTGCAGGAGATGCGGATGTCGAGGCCGTTGGCCTCGATGTCCCGCTGGCAGAGCCGGTAGACCATGTCGAGATTGCGCGGATTGATGTCCGTGAACGCCACCTCGACGTCGCGGAATTCCGGAACGGTGAGAAGGTCGCCGAGAAGCTTGCGGGTAAAGCCGACACTTCCCGCGCCGATGAACGCGATCTTGAATCTGCTCATAAAATGGTCCGCCTTTCCTGTTTGGCCCCGGCCGGGGCTCTTTACGGCCATGATACCATAAAAGCCGCCGCCCGTCAACACCCTGCCGCCCCCAAAGCGCGCCGCGGGGGGCGGCCCCGGCGCACTTCCGCGAAAAAAACGGGCGGGAACGGAGCTTCCTCCGTTCCCGCCCGCGCGGTCCTCACCGCTTGTCGCCGCCGACGGGCTCCGTCCGCCCTCTGGGGTTCTTGGGCCGGCCGATCCACATTCCTTCCCGGTCCGCCGGGGTCGAGACCGTCGCCGCGCCCGCCCGGCGCCTTTCGGCGCGGCCGGGCTTTTTGTCCTTTTTCTCCATCCGCATTTCGCCGCCTTTCCGCGTTTTCAGGATAGGACTATCCTGCCCGGAAAGGCGGCGGTCTATGCGCGGAAAGCGGCCTTATCTGCCGACGAAGCCCATGCGCTCGTACTCGCCCGGCTCGGTGCGGATCAGCCAGTCGATATAGCTTTCGAACATTTTGGCCGTCAGGCGGTATCCCATGGGGTTCATATGGCCGTACATAAAGTATTTTTTCCGGAAGGCCTCGTCGTAGACGGGGGCGTAGGCGAACAGGTCGATGACGCGCGTGTGGTCGAAAAACGCCGCCATGGCGCGCATCAGCTCCGCGTGGGCGCGGGGCCGCGGATCGTCGGTGCCGTCGTTGGGGATGGTCACCAGGAAAAAGCGCGCCTCGGGCTGCATGGCCTTCAGCCGCAGCAGGATCCGCCCCAGATAGCCCGCAAAGGTCTCGCCGCACTTCTCCGGATCCTCCCGGTCGATGTCCGCTACGGACCCGACGGGCATCTGCAGCCCGTAGAGGTCGTTGACCCCCAAGGCGACGATATATGCCTGGCAGAGCTTGTCCGGATCCCAGAACCCGTTGGCCTCGGCAAAGGTCTCCCAGTACTCCTTGGCGGTCATGCCCCCGCGGGAGAAGTTCCGGGCCGTAAGCCCGGCGTCCCGCGCGATGAACTGGCCCCACGAGTACTCGAACATGTCGTGATAGCTCCGGTTCCCCTCGGCGTCCAGCGCCTCAAACTCGCCCGAGGACATGCTGTCGCCGATACAGCCCAGCGTCCGGAAGATGCCGCACATCCCGCCGTCCGAAACGATCCGGTCCAGAGGCTTTTCGCCCCCCGCCGGATAGGCCGCGTATTCTCTGACGTCCATGATCGTTTCCTCTCTTTCGTTCAGTAGATGAATGTCAAAGCGCCGCCGCGCATCATCTCCGACGCGGCCAGACGCCTGCCGCACAGGGTCTTTCCGTTCCATGTCACGCGGGCGGGGACCTTGCCCTCCCCCGTCCGTTCGACGGTCAGCGTTTCGCCCGAGGCCAGCTTCAGGGCCGCGCGGCAGAACTTCGGCCGGCCGCACAGCATCCGGTCCTGTCCGCTGACGGGGAACAGCCCCAGATCGTTCCACACCTCACAGGCGGACAGCCCGCCGGAGTCGTTGTTTCCGGGGATGCCGCCGGGGCCCGTGGTCCCCGCCGCGGTGCGGAAGGCGTACCGGTCGCCCAGATCCAGCACCTCGCACAGCCGGTCGAACCGGCCGGCCGCGTGGTACGCCCAGGGCGCTTCCATGTCCGTCTCGTTGTTGAACCCCTCGAACCGCCCCGAAAGATCCTCCGGGTCGGTAAAGCCGAAAAACTTGTCAAGCAGCCGGACAAAGGCCTCTCTCCCGCCGGCCAGCGCGATCCGCTCTTCCATGCCGCGCAGCAGCCGGAAGGAATAGTTCCAGTGGTTCCCCTCGTAATAGTCGCTGTCCGCCCGCAGCAGCCCTGTGGCCGGATCGAAGGCCTCCCGCCAGTCGCCCGCCGCCCGGGCCAGCGTCTCCGCCTCCCGGGGCTTGCCGACGGCCCGCGCCAGCTCCGCCGCGGCGGAACAGCCCTCGTACACGTCCAGCACGTGGGTCAGGCGGCGGATGGACCCGTCGGCGGCCCGTCCGGCGAAGTCGGGACGGCCCACGTCCTTCAGCGCGGCGTCCACGGCGGCCGGCCAGTCCGCCTCGACCCCGCGGACCCACGCGTCGTACAGCGAGATCTCGCCCAGCGCGCAGGCCTGAGCGGCCTCCCGGTCCAGCTCGGAGGACAGCATCAGGCTGTGCGGCAGGCGGCCCCGCTCCAGCCCCATGCGCGTGATCGTCGCCGCCAGATGGGACGACACCTCTCCGAACAGCGTGTACAGCAGAGGAAGCTGAGTCTTGTACAGGTCCCACATGGTGACGATGTCCACCACGAAGGGGGCGCCGCGCCACAAAAACCCGCCGCCGCCCCAGTCGCAGGGCTTGACCAGCGAGTGGTACAGGTTGGAATAGAAGAGCCTCCGCTCGGTCTCGCCGCCGCCCTCGACGCAGACGCGCCCCAGCGCGTCCTCCCACGCGGCGTCCGCCGCCTCGGCAACCTCGTCGAAGGACGCGGTCGAGGCCTCCAGCTCCCGCCGCGCCGCCTCGGCCGACTCGGCGGAGGCCGACAGGCGCACCGTGACGGTCCCGGGTCCGGCCAGGCGGAACGCGCCGCTCTCGTCCAGCGCGCCGTCCCCCTCCACGGCGACGGCGAACCACAGCCGGACGCCCTGCAGCGTGGCGGCGGCGGCCAGCTCCCGGTCGGAGACCCGGCGCACCGTCACGTCCCGCGCGGGGCTGCGCAGACGGTCCTCGTCGGCGTACAGCCCGTCGTTTTCAAAGTCAAAGGTCAACATCCCGCCCGGACGGCCGAAGGCATAGCGGTGCATGGCGCAGGTCCGCGCCGCGGTCAGCTCACAGCGGATCCCCGTCTCGGCCAGCGTGACGGCATAGCGGCCCGGGCGGCCGCTCTCGTCCCGCACGCCCCAGTCCCGCTCCGGTCCGCCGTAAGAGGGGCGGACCACCGCGTAGTTGTAATAGACGTGCGTGGCGCCGGTGCCGCTCTGCTGAAAGTGGGAAAAGCCACGCAGGCGCAGCGTGTCGGAAAAGGTCCGGATGGGCCCGCCGCAATTCATGCGGTTGACGCCGTATCCCGAGGAATAGCCGCCGCTGTACGGCGCGACGGCGTACTTGCCGAAGGGCAGGACGGCGCCGGGGCTCGTGTTCCCGCACAGGCCCTTGATGGCGTGCCACGACGCCGCGGCCCCCTGCGGGACCGGAAGGTTGATGGTCCCGCTGCCGTGGAACACGTCCACATACCGGGTCTTGTCCATAGCGCAAAGCCTCGCATTCCCGCGCGGTCCGGGGCCCGGTCCGCGGCGTTTCTTTTCTTGCATTATACTCCATTTCCGGCCGCGGCGCAAGGGGGGAACGGGGCGTTTTCTCCCGGTTTTTCAGGGACGGCCCGCCCGCCGCCGCCGCGCCGGAAGCGCCGCGCGGCCCTCAGGACCAGATGGGCCGCCGAGG
>JAEERN010000191.1 GCA_016285815.1 Clostridiales bacterium | reverse complement strand
GGCCGATGCCCTTGGTCTCCCGGGTGATGCAGATGGACCCGCCGCCGATGCCGACCTTGACGAAGTCCGCGCCGCACTCGGCCAGGAACCGGAACCCGTCGGCGCTGACCACGTTGCCCGCGCCGACCTTGACGCTGTCGCCGTACCGCCCGCGGATCCAGGCGATGGTGCGCTTCTGCCATTCGGAAAAGCCCTCGGACGAGTCGATGCAGAGCACGTCGGCTCCCGCCTCGATCAGCGCGGGAACGCGCTGTTCATAGTCCCGGGTGTTGATGCCGGCGCCGACCACATACCGCTTGGAGCTGTCCAGCAGCTCGTTGGGGTTCTGCTTGTGCGTGTCGTAGTCCTTGCGGAAGACGAAGCAGCAGAGCTTTCCGTCCTTGTCCACGATGGGCAGAGAGTTCAGCTTGTTGTCCCAGATGATGTCGTTGGCCTCTTTCAGCGTGGTGCCGTCGGGCCCGGTGACCAGCTTTTCCAGCGGCGTCATGAACTCGCGCACCTTCGTGGCGGGATCCATGCGGCTGACGCGATAGTCCCGGCCGGTGACGATGCCCAGCAGCCTGCCGTTGGGCGAGCCGTCCTCCGTGACGGCCACGGTGGAGTGTCCGGTCTTCTCCTTCAGCGCGACCACCTCAGCCAGCGTGGAATCCGGCGTGACGTTGGAGTCGCTGGTGACGAAGCCCGCCTTATAGTCCTTGGCGCGCTTGACCATGGCCGCCTCGTCCTCCACGGACTGAGAGCCGTAGATAAACGAAACGCCGCCCTCGGTGGCCAGCGCGATGGCCATTTTATCGCCGGAGACGGACTGCATGATGGCCGAGACCAGCGGGATGTTCATCCGGATGGCAGGTTCCTCGCCCTTTTTGAATTTGACCAGCGGCGTTTTCAGCGAAACGTTCGCGGGAACGCACTCCGCCGAGGAATACCCCGGGATCAGCAGATATTCGTTGAACGTGTGGGCCGGTTCGTTGATAAAGGTCGCCATGCTCGCATCTCCTCTTTTTCTCTTGTGTTCTTTGTAGTGTACCACAGAACGCCGCCGATGTCAAGCCGGGCCGCCGCGCGGCGGGCCGCGTTTTTCCCGCCCGCGCCGGGCCGCTCCGGCCGAAACGGCGGGCCGGAACGAGCCGGCCCGCCGCGCGGTCTTTCAGTTTTTCCGGATCCAGCTCTCGTCGGACGGATCGTCCCGGAAGGCCAGCAGGCGCGCCACGTCCTCCGGCGCGATATAGCCCTCCTCCGCCGCGGCGGCGGCCACCGTGTCGAAATCCGTCAGGGGCCACGCCTGCACGCCCGCCCCGGCCAGCCGCTCGAGTCCCTTTTTCATGCCGTAGGTGAAGATGCAGACCACGCCCAGCACTTCCGCGCCCGCCTCGCGAAGGGCCTCGACCACGTCGATCACGCTGCCCCCCGTGGAGATCAGATCCTCCACCACCACGACCTTCTGTCCGGGCTCCAGCCGGCCCTCGATGCGGTTTTGGCGGCCGTGGTCCTTGGCGCCCGACCGGACGTACCCCATGGGCAGGCCCGTCAGATGGCCCACGATGGCCGCGTGGGCGATGCCCGCCGTGGACGTGCCCATCAGGACCTCCGCCTCGGGGAATTTCTCCCGGACCAGCGCGGCCAGCCCGTTCTCCACGCGGTCCCGCACCTCCGGCGCGGTCAGGGTCAGGCGGTTGTCGCAGTACACCGGGCTCTTGATGCCGCTGGCCCAGACGAAGGGCTCCTCCGGGCGGAAAAACACCGCGCGGATCTTCAAAAGGTCTTTCGCGATCTGTTTTTTCATGTCGTTCTCCTTTTTCATCTCTCCCACAGGATCTCGTCCCGGTCCAGCACGGGCCCCTCCCGGCAGATCCGCTTGCTGCCCGTCACGGTCCGGCAGCTGCACCCCATACACGCGCCGAAGCCGCAGCCCATGCGCTCCTCGAAGCTGAGCTGTCCCCCGGCCGGGACCTCCCGCCAGACGGCTCTCAGCATGGGCTCCGGTCCGCAGGCGTAGTAGAAGCTGGGCGTCAGGCCCCGGGCCGCGTCGGTGACGAAGCCCCGGATCCCCCGGGACCCGTCCGCCGTGGCCAGCAGGACCTCCGCGCCGAGGGCGCGGAGCTCGTCGGCCAGGATGACCTCCTCCGCGCGGTTGAAGCCCAGGGCCGCCGTGACCCGCGCGCCGGCGGCGATCAGCTCCCGGGCCAGCCAGTACAGCGGCGGCACGCCGACGCCGCCGCCCAGAAGCAGCGGCCGGTCTCCGGCCTTGTCCAGGTCATATCCGTTGCCGAGCCCGGTCTTCACGTCCAGCTCCGTCCCGGGCTTCAGCTCGGTCATCTGGCGCGTGCCCCTTCCGACCGCCTTGTAGATGATTGCCAGG
>JAEERN010000190.1 GCA_016285815.1 Clostridiales bacterium | reverse complement strand
GCTCTCCTTCAGACCGGCCCGCTCGGCGGCGGTGTCCGCCTCAACCGAGGCGACGATGGCGCCCTGCACCAGGCCGTAATACTGGGCGGCGGAGGCGGTGACGGTGCCGAGGCGGACGCCCAGATAGGCCTTGCCGCGGACGTAGCCGTCGCTGATGAGGTCCTTGGCGATGCGCACGGCGTCATTGATCGGGATCGCGAAGGCCAGGCCCTCGATCTCGGTGGAGACCCGCTTGGCGACGACGATGCCGATGACCTCGCCGCGGCTGTTGTAGACCGGGCCGCCGGAGTTGCCGCCGTTGATGGCCGCGGTGGTCTGGAAGACGCGGACCGTCTCGGTCCGGCCGGTGCTGGCGTTGCCCGCGGTGATCTCGCGGTCCTTCGCGGAGACGATGCCCTCGGTCATGGAGTATTCCAGCTCGCCCGTCGGGTTGCCGACGGCGTAGACCTGCTCGCCGACCTGCATCGCGTCGCTGTCGCCCAGGACGGCGGCGTTGAGGCCCGTGGCGTCGATCTTCAGCAGCGCCACGTCGTTGTCGGACTCATAGCCGATCACCTGCGCGGTGTACTCCGTGCCGTCATAGGTCAGGACCTGCACGTCGTAGCCGCCGTTCACGGCGTCCTCGATGACGTGGTAGTTCGTGAGGATATAGCCGTCCTCGGAGATGATGAAGCCGGAGCCGCTGACCGCGGCCTTCGTGGTGTAGCCGAAGTAGTTGGTGTAAGTGATCTCGGTCTTGACGCCCACCACCTGGTCCAGCGCGCGCTGGTAATAAATTTCGGTGGCGCTCATCTCTCCCGAGGGGACCTGGTTGGTCGTCACGGTCTTGCTGCTGTCGCCGCCGGCGAGCTTGATGACCGTGTCGGTGCTGCCGGAGGCCGCGGGGGCGCTGCGGGTTCCGTCGGCGCTCTGGGCGCTCTGGGCGGGCGCTTCCGCCGCGGTCTTGTTCGTCATCCACTGGGGCGCCAGGCCGGCGACCAGGCCGCCCAGCATCGCGCAGATCACGCAGAGGGCCACGATGGCCGCCGGGTGAAGAGCGCGGCGCGGGGCCTTCTCCTTTTTCGTCCGCGGCTCGGACGCGGCGGCGAAGGGATACTGCTTCGGCATCGCGCCGGCGTCGGAGGCGGGGATGTAGCCCGCGTCGGAATAGGCGCCGCGGCGCTCCTCCGGAAGCTCGTAAGCGGACTCGGCCGGGGCGGCGGGCGTTTCGTTTTCGGGCGCCGCGTGGATCGGGTCCGTCCCGTTTGTCTCGTTTGTATTGGGAAGTTCGTTGTAATCGTCCATGGTGGGAATGCCTCTTTTCGCTTGTTTTTCGGATTGTCTCCATTGTACGCAGGACTTATGACGAAAGCATGAACAAAGCCGGAATAGATTTTGAACAATTTGAATTTTGGCATCGCTATGCTTGCGCATGCTTGAGCATGCGCAAGCATGCGTGGGATGCCAGTACAGTACAGATAAGTACAGTACAGTACAGTACAGAACAGAGGAATAAGGTATAAATAGATTTTATTCAGAAAGAAAAAATCAAAAAGAAAGCGAATCGGTGGAAAACTCCACTTTTCAACAGCCTCGCTGTGGAAAACTCGAAGTTTTCAACAATTTGCTGTGGAAAACCCGGATTTCTGTTGAAAACTCCCTTAAAAAATAAATTTCGCTTTTAGGGCTTTCTTTCCCAAAAGCCTATGGTATAATGGACGTATCCTGAAAGCCAAGGAGGTAGTTCCCGTCATGTTCGATCAGATCCTTACCGCGCTGGGCCTCTCCGGCGCAAACGTCCTGGTCTCCGCGATCCTGGTCTTTATCGTCTGCGTCATTGCGATCCGGATCATTATGAAGGCCATCGACAAGCTCCTCTCCCGCTCGAAAAAGCTGGACGGCATCCTGCAGGGCTTCATCAAGACCACGGTGCATATCGCCCTCTGGGCGCTGGCCATCGTCATCGTCGCCGGCGCGCTCGGCATCCCGACGGCCTCGCTGGTCGCCGTGCTCAGCATCGCCGGTCTGGCACTTTCCCTCTCCGTCCAGAACATCCT
>JAEERN010000189.1 GCA_016285815.1 Clostridiales bacterium | reverse complement strand
CGGCGCCGATGAGGCGCACCCCGCCCAGCTGTTCGCCGGTGAACACGCCCGCGTCGGCCAGCCTTGCGGCCGCACACGCCGAGGTGGGATCCGACAGGTCGGCGTAGGCCGCGGCGCCGGAGGGCGGGCGGCGGACCAGGATCGTCGCCAGAGCCGGGTCGGAGGTGTTGCCCGCGCCGTCGCGGGCGTAGTACGTGAAGCTGGCGGTTCCGGTCTTGCCGGGGGCGGGCGTGTAGATCAGCGCGCCGTTTTCCAGCTTCAGCTCGCCGCTGCCGGTGAAGGCAATCAGGTCGTAGGTGAGGGCGGCGCTTTCCCGGTCATAGGCGGCCAGCGTCACGGCGATGGGCATGTCGCGGTAGGTCTCCAGCGTCAGCGCCGCCGCCTCGGGGGGATAGTCCGGCTGGTCGGAAAAGCGGATCGTCACCGTCAGCGGCTCGCCGGCGGCGTCGAAGGACGCTCCGCCCCAGAGGGGCAGAAAGCAGAGCTCGGTGCGGAAAGCGCCGCCGGCGGCGGGCACAAAGGCCATCTCGTCCAGCGCGGCGGCAGGGATGACGCTGCCCTCTGAAAGGGGCTGGCGGCCCAGCATCAGCGCGCCGACGTCCGGGGCGGGAAGGCCCGCCACCAAAAGCTCGGTGGGCGCGTCTCCTGTGACGGTGTTGCGGCGCAGGTCCTCCAGCGAGAAGCGGACGGTCTCGCCGGGGGCGGCGGACTTGGCAAAGTCCTTCATGCGGCCGGCGGCGTTGTCTGCCAGGACGGGGGCGACCGCGGCGAAAAGCGCCGCCGCGGCAAGGGTAAAGGCGAGAACGGCGAAAAAGGGACTGACGCCGTTGCGGGATCGTTTCATGGATACGGCTCCTTTCCAGATGGTCTCTCTGTCCGGTAGCGTTTGCAGAAACGGCGCGAAATAAACGGACCGCGCCGCGTTTTTTTCGCGGGGCCCGCCGGCGCGGATTGCAATCGGAGGGGCGGTGTGGTATACTATAAAAACGACGGCGGGCGGAAAACGAAGATCGGGCCGGGAGAGACCGGCGCGGCGCGCCGGAGACGCGAAAAGCACGGAGGGCGGATATGTTCGCGCTGGAACGCACCTATGATCTGGACGAGCTCGTCAGGCACAACATGCACACCCACTCGGTCTGCTCGACCTATTCCAGGCGGGAGATGACGCTGGCGGCCATGGTGAAAAAGGCGGAAGAGGCCGGCCTGAAGACGCTGGCGATCACCGACCACTCGGATCCGGGCGACGACATCGACACCTATGCCAACTTCCGGATGCTGAAGGAAGAGCTGGGGCGGATCGAGACGCCGGTGCGCGTGCTGATCGGCGCGGAGCTGTCCGCCTACGGGGTGGGGAAGTACGGCGAGCCGTACTTCGTCGACAAGGCGCTGGATTTCGCCAGCTATTCCCACATCCACTATCATCTCGACGTGTGGGACCAGCCGGAGGACCGGAGCCCGCGGGGCTATGCCGAGCAGAATCTGGCCGTGCTGAACGCCCTGTTCGAGACGGACCGGGCCGACAACATCGCCCACCCCTTTGCACCGTACAAGATCCCAGGGTTTGACGAGGCGCAGAAGCACGCGACCCTTCGCGCCATGACGGACAACGAGCTGGGCGACGTGATGGAAAAGGGCGAACGGGCCCGGTGCAGCTGGGAGATCCACACGCGGACCTTTTTCGCGTATCCGGAGTTCGGCGCGCGCTTTTTCCGCGTGGGCCGCGAGGTCGGCGTCCACTTTTGTCTGGGCACGGACGCGCACAGTCTGGAAGAGCTGGACACCCGGGGGCTGGCCCGGCGGCTGAAGGCCGTCGTCGGCTGACGGTCCGGGGCGATCGCAAAAGACGGCGCGCTGCGGTATACCGGGACCGGGCCGCCGAAGGGAAAAGGACCGCGGGGCGGGCGCCGTCGGACGGGGCCCGTCCGCGCGCCGGGACAAGGCCCGGCTGACGCGTCTGTTTTTTTGAGGGAGGACCGACTTTGAACTGCGATTTTTCTGAGAGCATCCGCCGGACGGCGGAAGAGCTGGCCGATATCAACCGCTCGATCCCGCGCGCGGCCGTGGACCGGCCGGGCATGAAGCGCCAGGTCGTCGAGCTGATCGGGCTCCTGCGCTCGGCGCTGTATCCGGAGATCTTCAGCCCGGAGGGCTGCAGCGGGAACACGCTGTCCGACTGTATCGGCGCCCATCTGCAGGGGGCGGCGCGGCTGCTGCGCGAGCTGGTGCGGGACGTTCTGCCCCCGGAGCGGGCGGACGAGACCGACGGGCTGGTCTGCGCCTACGTCGACGGGCTGGCGGCCGTTGCCGGGCTGCTCAAGACGGACATCCGCGCCGCCTATGAGGGCGACCCGGCCGCGGTTAGCGAAAAAGAGATCATGCTGGCCTATCCGACCTTTGAGGCGGTCAGCATCTACCGTCTGGCCCACCGGCTCTACGAGCTGAAGGTCCCGCTGCTGCCGCGGATGATGACGGAACACGCCCACCAGCTGACGGGGATCGACATCCACCCCGGCGCGTCCATCGGCCCGTGGTTCTTCATCGACCATGGCACCGGCGTCGTCATCGGCGAGACCTGCACCATCGGCGAACACGTCAAGCTCTATCAGGGGGTGACGCTGGGCGCGCGGAGCTTCCAGCTGGACGAAAACGGCAATCCGGTCAAGGGGATCAAGCGGCATCCGGACATCGGGAACCGGGTGGTCATCTATGCCGGGGCGACGATCCTCGGCGGCGGGACCGTCATCGGGGACGACTGCGTCATCGGCGGCAACGTGTGGCTCACAAGTTCCGTCCCAGCGGGCAGCTTCGTGACCTACGGCGGCGGGAACACCCAGGTCAGAACGCGGGGATAGGAAAAGAAACGTGCGGATACAAAAGGGCCGCGGCGCGAGGGCTTCCTCGCACCGCGGCTCGAATCGCGTCAAGAGGGGAAAACGGCGGTCTATTCGATGTCCCAGCCGGGCTTGGCAAAGCGGCGGATCGGGATCACGGGCCACGGCAGGCGCCCGTCCACCTCGCCGATCAGGTCCTCCCGCACCGGTGTGAACAGCACGGGCAGGTCCAGCGTGCGGCTCATCTCCTCGTAGTACGGAACGGAGGAGAGGATGGTCCCGGCCGTGGTCTCCCGGCCCAGATTGGGGTTGGCCACCAGCCCGGAAAAGGGCATCCGCGCAGCGGTCTCCACCTCCCGCACGCTCTCGCGGGCCTCGGCGGGGTTGCCGACGAAGGGGCGGAACCGGTTCAGCACCAGCCAGGTCTTCGCGCCGGCGGCCGTGAGCAGGGCCGCGTACTGTCCCAGCGCCACGGCGCCGGTCTCGTCGCCGCCCACGTCCACCACGACGGTGCTTCCCGCCGGGGGCTCGGCCAGCAGCGTGCGCAGCTGGGGAAAATGCTGGGGCAGGTCCACGTTGGTGTTGACGAATTCCGAAAACAGACAGTCGACGCCCGCGGCCCGCAGCACGCCGGCCCCGTCCGTCATGCGAAAATAGGGGTTGATCACGTCCAGGTCCACCGCCGTGACGGCGCGGCCCTCGGCGCGGCGCGACAGCGCCAGATTGAGGGCCAGGGTGGTCTTGCCGCTGCCGTAACAGCCGGCCAGGATCAGGATCTCAGCTCGTTCCATAGGTTCTCTCCGGTTCGCATCCAAGCGTTTTTCCCGCAAAAGGGGAGAAGGAGGGGCCCGGCGGCCGCCGCGCCGGTCTCACGGCACCATTGTATCGCAAAAGGGCCCCGGTTGTCAACCGGGCTTTCCCGCCGGGGCGCCGGAGCGCGGCGGTTTTGGGGAATATGGTCACTTTATCAGGGCGAAGTCCCGCTAAATTTGAACGGTTTACTTCTTTGAATCCCGGTCCGCCTGTGCTATAATTAAACAATACAAAACGCGAATAGCGGCATTGAAGTGAGGTCGGTTACCGATGCCAAAAGTCACCGTCAACGAAGAGCGCTGCAGAGGCTGTGAACTCTGCACCACCGCCTGTCCCAAGCATATCATCGCTCTTTCGAAGAGACTCAACGCCGCCGGGTACCATCCGGCGGAAGTGGCGGAGCAGGACAAGTGCCTGGGCTGTGCCATGTGCGCGATGATGTGTCCGCACGTGGCCATCACGGTGGAAAAATAAGCGAAAGGGTGGATTGAAGAGCATGTCTGACAAGATCCTGATGAAGGGCAACGAGGCGCTGGCCGAGGCCGCCATCCGCGCGGGCTGCCGCTGCTTCTTCGGATATCCCATCACGCCCCAGACCCAGCTTCCGGAATACATGGCAAAAAAGATGCCGAAGATCGGCGGAACGTTCCTCCAGTCGGAGAGCGAGATCGCGGCCATCAACATGGTGCTGGGCGCGTCTGCCGCGGGCGTTCGGGCCATGACGTCCAGCTCCAGCCCCGGCATCTCGCTGAAGGCCGAGGGCATCTCCTATCTGGCGGGCAGCGATCTGCCCGCGGTCATCGTGAACATCCAGCGCGGCGGTCCGGGCCTCGGCGGCATCCAGCCGTCCCAGGCGGACTATTGGCAGGCCACCCGCGGCCTTGCCCACGGCGATTTCCGCGTGCTGTCCCTGGCCCCGGCGGGGATCCAGGAGGCGGTGGACCTCATGGGCACGGCCTTTGATCTGGCCGACAAGTACCGCATGCCGGTCATGATCCTGGGCGACGGCATCATCGGCCAGATGATGGAGCCCGTCCGCCTGCCGGACCCTGTGACCGAGCTTCCCGAGAAGCCCTGGGCCGCCAAGGGTACCCGCGGCGCGCGGAAGCACAACATCCTGAACTCGCTCTACATCCAGCCGGAGGAGCTGGAGCGCGTCGTCCGCGAGCGGTACGAGCGCTATGCCGAGGTGGAGAAGAACGAGGTGCGGGTCGAGACGTGGCTGGCGGAGGACGCGGACATCATCGTCACGGCCTACGGCTCGACGGCGCGCATCTGCCGCAACGCCATCCGCGCCGCCCGGGCCGACGGCATCAAGGTCGGCATGGTGCGGCCCATCACCCTGTGGCCCTTCCCGTCCGCGGCCTATGCCGAGGCGGCGGCCCACGCCAAGGGGTTCCTCGACGTGGAGATGAGCATGGGACAGATGATCGACGACGTGCGTCTGGCCATCGGCTGTTCCCGGCCGGTGCGCTTCTTCGGGCGCACGGGCGGCGTCGTCCCCACGCCGGCGGAGATCCGCGCGGAGATCGACGCGCTTTGCAAGGAGGTACTGTGATGTCTGTCGTTTTCAAAAAGCCGGACGCCCTCTGCGACGTCACCATGCACTACTGTCCCGGCTGTACCCACGGCATCGTCCACCGGCTGGTGGCCGAGGTCATCGACGAGCTGGGCATCTGCGGCAAGACCGTCGGCGTGGCCCCGGTGGGCTGCGCGGTGTTTGCCTATAACTACTTCGAGTGCGATATGATCGAGGCGGCCCACGGCCGCGCCCCGGCGGTCGCCACCGGCGTCAAGCGCGCCAACCCCGCGAACGTGGTGTTCACCTATCAGGGCGACGGCGACCTGGCCGCCATCGGCACGGCCGAGACGGTCCACGCGGCCACCCGCGGCGAGAACATCACCGTCATCTTCATCAACAACACGATCTACGGCATGACCAGCGGCCAGATGGCGCCCACGTCCCTGCCGGGACAGGTGACCACCACGTCCCCCTACGGACGGGATCCCAAGCTGGCCGGTTATCCCATCCGCGTGTGCGAGATGCTGGCCACCCTGTCCGGCACCGCCTACTGCGAGCGGGTCAGCGTCGACTGCGTCAAGAACGTGATCCAGGCCAAAAAGGCCATCAAAAAGGCCTTTGAGAACCAGATCGCCGGAAAGGGCTTCTCGCTGGTCGAGGTGCTGTCCACCTGTCCGTCCAACTGGGGCCTGACGCCCATCGAGGCGCTGGAGCGGCTGCGCCGCGACATGATCCCGTACTATCCTCTCGGCGTGTACTGCGACCGGGACGCCTTTGCGGAGGTGGAAGCGAAATGAAAGAGTTCAACATCCTCATCGCGGGCTCCGGCGGACAGGGCGTTCAGACCATCGGCAAGCTCATGACGGAGATCGGCATGGAGCACGGGTTCGAAGTCTCGTTCATCCCGTCCTACGGGCCGGAGATGCGCGGCGGCACGTCCAACTGCGGCGTCAACATCAGCACCGAGCCCATCGCCTCGCCTCTGGTGGTCACGCCCACCCAGCTGGTGGCGCTGAACCTGCCTTCGCTGGACAAGTTCGAGACGTCGGTGGTCCCGGGCGGCAGCGTGATCTACGACACCGATCTCATCGGCCGCGCCCCGGCGCGGACGGACGTCACCTATTACGGCATTCCCTTCACGACGCTGGCCGAACAGCTGGGCGTCAAGGCCAACATGCTGGTTTCGGGCAAGCTGCTGGCGGTGACGGGCTTCTGCGATCCGGACGGCGCCGAGAGCACCATCCGCGCGCTGACCGCCAAGCGCCCCGCCTTCTTCGAGCCCAACATGAAGGCCCTTCGCGCGGGCTTTGCCCTTTGATCCCGTCGGGAAAAGAAAAAACAAAAAGACCGGCCGCGGCGCCCCGACGAGGGGCCCCGCGGCCGGGTTTTTTGTCGGAAACGGCGGGCGCTTTCCCCGTCAGGCCTTTTTCTGTGCCAGCAGCCACGCCCAGACGTCCGGATTTTCATAGGTTTGTGTCCAGCTGTCGTGGCCCACGCCGGGGTACAGGGTCAGCTCGGCGTCGCCGCCGAGGGCCTTCAGCGCGGTCACCATGTCGACGCTGTAGTGACAGTCCACGACGCCGTCGGCGTCCCCGTGGAAGACGCGGACGGGGACCGAGGCGAACTCCGACGCGGCCCACGGCTGGCCGCCGCCGCAGATGGGCACCGCCGCGGCGAACAGCTTCGGCCAGCGGGCCAGCATGGCCCAGATGCCGAAGCCGCCCATGGAGATCCCCGTGAGATAGAGGCGGGAGCGGTCTGCGCCGAGGCGGTCGGCGGTGGACTGGATCAGCTCGCCCAGCGGCTCGGTCAGGTCGGTCCAGCGGACGCCCTCGGGGCACTGGGGCGCCAGACAGAGAAAGTCCGGGCGCCAGCCCTCGGCGATGCGGCGGAAGGGGCCGTGGACGCTCAAAAGCGCCGGGTCGGTCCCGCGCTCGCCGGCGCCGTGCAGGAACGTCACCAGCGGCAGGGGGCCGGCGGGGGCTTCGTCGGGGACGTAAAGCCGACAGGGGAGGGAATTCGTTCGGGTGACGGAGAAGGTCTCGTCGCAGATCATGGGAGTTACCTCTTTTCAATAAGCGCTACCCGCGGAAGCGCAGGGCTTCGGCGAGGTGCTGTTTTCGGATGGATCCGGAGCCGTCCAGATCGGCGATGGTGCGCGCGATCTTTAAAAGACGGGTGTAAGAGCGGGCCGTGAGGCCGAGGCGATCGAAGGCGGCGCGGACCACGGCCTTTTCCTCCGGGCCCAGCGCGCAGACGTCGTCGAGCTTTTCGGCGGGCAGGCGGGCGTTGCAGGTGACGCCCGTTCCGGCGAAGCGCTCGGCCTGAACGGCACGGGCGCGGTTCACCCGGGCCCGGATCGAGGCCGAGGACTCGGCCCGGCTTCGCTCGCTGATCTCTTCGAAGGTCACCTCGGGCACGTTGACCACCAGGTCGAGGCGGTCCCGCATGGGGCCCGAGATGCGTCCGGCGTAGCTTTTCACCATGCCCGGCGAACAGGTGCACCGGCCGGAGGGGTGGCCGTACCAGCCGCAGGGGCAGGGGTTCATGGCGCCCACCAGCATGAACTGACAGGGGTAGGTCACCGTTCCGGTGGAGCGGGAGATGCTGACCACGCCGTCCTCGATGGGCTGGCGCAGCACGTCCAGCGTCTGGCGGGAGAATTCCGGCAGCTCGTCCAGAAACAGCACGCCGTTGTGGGCCAGGCTGACCTCGCCGGGGTGCAGATCGCTGCCGCCGCCGGTGAGGCTGACGGCGGACGTGGTGTGGTGGGGCGAGCGGAAGGGGCGCAGCAGGACCAGCGGCCGCTCGCGCCGCAGCAGCCCCGCCACGGAGTAGATCTTGGTGGATTCCAGCGATTCGGCCAGCGTCATGTCCGGCAGGATGGTGGGAAGCCGGTGGGCCAGCATGCTCTTGCCGCTTCCCGGCGGGCCGCACAGCAGCAGGTTGTGGCCGCCGGCCGCGGCAATTTCCATGGCGCGCTTGGCGCTCTCCTGCCCTTTGACGTCGGCGAAGTCCACGGGGTATTCCTCCCGCACGGCGTCCGGCGAGGCCGCCGCAGGGACCGCCTCGGCCTCGCCGCGCAGAACGGCGACCACCTCGCCCAGCGTCTCGCAGCCGATGACCTCCGGCCCGCCGGCCAAGGCGGCCTCCTCGGCGTTGGCGGCGGGGACAAAGAGGCGCCGCATGCCGGCGCGCCCCGCGGCGATGGCCGCCGGCAGGACGCCGTTCACCGGGCGCAGGTGCCCGTCCAGCGAAAGCTCGCCCAGAAAAGCGGTCTCGGTGAAGTCGGCGCTGAGCTGGTCGCCCGCCGCCAGAATGGACAGCAGGATGGGCAGATCGTACAGTGCCCCCGCCTTGCGGGTGTCCGCGGGGGCCAGATTGACGGTGATGCGGCGCATGGGAAACTCGAAGCCGCAGTTTTTGATGGCGGCGCGCACGCGCTCGCGAGACTCTTTCACGGCGGCGTCCGGCAGGCCGACCACGTCGAAGGCCGGCAGGCCGCCCGACAGGAAGCACTCGCAGGACAGCGCGTATCCGTCGATGCCGCGGATCCCCACGGACCAGATCCTGGATACCAAGAGCGTTCTCCCCTTACAGAACGCGGACACGGCCGAGCCCCGGGCGGGGAGAGCCGTGTCCGCGCGTTTTTATTTCAGGTTCAGCGTGCCGTTGGCCTTGGCGCGCAGATAGGCGTTGATAAAGCCGTCCAGGTCGCCGTCCATGACGGCGTTGACGTTGCCGACCTCGTAGCCCGTGCGGTTGTCCTTGACCAGCGTGTAGGGCATGAAGACGTAAGAGCGGATCTGGCTTCCCCATTCGATGGCCTTCTGATCGCCCTTGATGTCCGAGATCTTGTCGTAGTGCTCGCGCTCTTTGATCTCGATGAGCTTGGAGCGGAGCATCCGCATGGCCACCTCGCGGTTCTGGTGCTGGCTGCGCTCGTTCTGGCAGGCCACCACGATCCCCGTCGGGATATGGGTGATGCGGATGGCGGATTCGGTCTTGTTGACGTGCTGTCCGCCCGCGCCGCTGGAGCGGTAGGTATCGACCTTCAGGTCCTCTTCTCGGATCTCGACCTCGACGCTGTCGTCAATCAGCGGCATGACCTCCACCGCGGCGAAGGACGTGTGCCGCCGGCCGCTGGCGTCAAAGGGAGAGATGCGCACCAGACGGTGGACGCCGGCCTCGCACTTGAGATAACCGAAGGCGTTCTCGCCCTCGATGAGGATGTCCGCCGACTTGATGCCCGCCTCGTCCCCGTCCAGCATGTTGGTGACCTTGACGGAAAAACCGCGCCGCTCGCCCCAGCGGATGTACATCCGGCAGAGCATCAGCGCCCAGTCCTGGGCCTCGGTCCCGCCGGCGCCCGCGTGGAGCGAAAGGACGCAGTTGGTGTTGTCGTATTCGTCGGACAGCATGGCGGCCAGGCGCGCATCTTCCGTTTCGCGCTCCAGCGCGTTCAGCTCTTCGGCGATCTCGCCGGAAAGGCTGTCGTCGTTCTCCTCCACGGCCATGTCGATCATGGTCCGGACGTCCTCCGTCCGGGCCTGGAGCCGGTCCACGAGGCCGACCTTGTTCTTGGCCTGCTTCAGCTTCTGCAGTACCTTCTGCGAAGCGCCCATGTCGTTCCAGAACTCGGGAGAAGCGCTCTGCTCCTCCAGTTCGGCGATCTCCTTCCGAAGGCTCTTGACGTCCAGCGCGTCGGCGATCTCGCCGATGGCGGGGACCAGCGCCGCGGCCCGCTGCTTGTATTCGTCCAGTTCTATCATGTTCAGCGATTCCTTTTTCTCGATCTTATCCTATTATACCAGATTCCGGCCGCGCTGTAAAGCCCGGCGGCGTCGAAAAACGCCCCGGACGGGCAAAGTCATAGGCCGTTTCCCGGCGGAATATCCATGTAGCGAAACGAGAGGATCGAGATCCTCGCCGAAAGGACGTCGTATCGCATGGAAAACCGAGGCTTGTCCGACGCCGAGGCCGCCCGCCTGTTGGCCCGCTGCGGCCCCAACGAGATCGGAACGAAGAAAAAGCACAGACTGGCGGCCATCGTCGCCGAACAGTTCCGGGACTGTATGGTTCTGGTGCTGATCGCCGCGGCGGTGGTGTCGGCCCTGCTGGGCGAGTTCACCGAGGCCTTCACGGTGCTGGCCATCGTGCTGGCCAACGCCCTGCTGGGCACGGTCCAGAGCTGGCGCACGGAAAAGGCCGTGGCCGCGCTGGCGCGGATGAACGCGCCGACGGCCCGGGTGGTGCGCTCGGGCGAGGAGAAGACCGTTCCCGCGGCGGCGCTGGTGCCGGGGGACGTGCTGGTCCTGGAGGCAGGGGACCGCGTCGGCGCGGACGCGGCGGT
>JAEERN010000188.1 GCA_016285815.1 Clostridiales bacterium | reverse complement strand
GTCTGTTTCCGGAGCGAACGTTCAGGTGCTGGATCCGGATGGAAACGTCGTAAAGACGCTGGAAAACGTCGAAGACTCCTTCACCGTCTTCCTCCCCGCAGGTTCCTATACCCTGAAGATCACGAAAGCGCCCTCCGGCTATCTCGCCGCGGAGGATGTCGCCGAGATCACGGTCGAGCTGACCGAAGCGGAAGAGAAGGACGATATCGAAGCGGACACGTTCCCCTCCACCTCGGAAGCGCATAAGCTCTTCTGCAAGCACGATCCCTCTCATCTGGAATCCTATAAGATCTTTGACGACGGCGAGACGGTCACCGGATATTGTTTCAATCAGAACTACGATCCGCCTACGCGCACTCCGACGGAAGCACAGGGCGATTGCAAGTACAAACGGCTGGTCGGGACCCCGGAGCTGCTTTATCAGTTGGCGCAGTGCAAGTGGCTCGGGCCCGACGGCAGCGGCCTCAGTGCGCAGGAGCTGTACGATCACGTCGTTTCCATGATCTATCACCGCGACTACATCAAAGAGAAGTACGGTCTGGACGATCTCCTGACGGATTACCTTCTCAATATGGCCATCAAGCAATTCACAGACGGTGAAATGCGCTCCTTCAAGACCACGGATGAGAACGGCAGCAATTTGGTCGTCCGGCAGTATTATCCGAACGGCCCGGTCGTGTATGATGAAAACGGGTATTATCAATTCAGACCGGGCGGCAGCGTTCTCGGCTCGATCGTCGGTCACGCGAACGGCGCGAACGCGGGCAACCCGGACTATGTGTTCCCCCAGTATTTCCGGGACGCATGGGCCGAACTGCTGAAGATGACCGATCATCCGGACGACTACTATCTGTATATCTACTATCCGCACAACTTTATGACGAAAGAGGAGGGCATCGCCAGCGGATGGGGCGTCCCCTCGCATTACGATCCCCTGTGGTATTACTACGCGGACTCCTTCCAGTGCCTGCTGTCCGCTTTCACCGTCGAACCGGTCCGCACCTCGCTGAAAGTCCTGCAGACGACCGAGATCGAGATCACCAAGACCTGGGCGGACGAGGGCGATCAAGACGGTTACCGTCCCTCCGCCGGAGAGTACGCCGCCATGGTGAAGCTTTATGCAGACGGCGCGGACGTGACGGATACCTATCAGGCCTCCCGCACCGTCACCGACAACGGCGACGACACCTATACCGTCAAGTTCACCGATCTGCGCAAACAGAACGGCGGCGGCGAGATCGAATATACGATCCGGGAAACAGAGGTGCCGAAATATACCGCAGACAAGACCGAAGCGAAGGACGGGGAAGTCATCACGAACCGGCACACGCCGGAACCTACTGAGATCTCCGTCGAAAAGGACTGGCAGGACGATAAAGACCGGGACGGCGTGCGCCCCGAAAAGATCACGGTCCATTTGCTATCCGACGGCGCCAAGATCCTCTCTGCGGAGATCACGCCCGACGGGCACGGCGATTGGAAATACACCTTCTCCGGCCTGCCGAAGTTCAGGGACCATGGAACGCCGATCCATTACACGGTCACCGAGGATCCCGTGCCCGAATACGAGGATCCTCAGTATGTCGAGACCGGAGACGGAACGATCCGGATCGTCAACAGGCACGATATCGAACTGACGAAGATCCCTATCCGGAAAGAATGGCTGGATGAAGACAACATCGACGGCGTGCGGCCCGAGAGCATCACGGTGCGCCTGTTCGACGGGAATACAGAGATCCGGAGCACAGCGGTCGAGCCGGACGATCACGGCAGCTGGTCCTATACCTTTACGGATCTGCCGAAGTACAAGGACGGCGGAACAGAGATCCCGTACGAGGTCCGGGAGGATCCGGTCCCCGAATACGAGGATCCCGAATACACGCTGACCGAAGACGGGCTGTGGGTCATCGTCAACCGGCACACGCCGTACACGGTGGAGATCTCCGTCGAAAAGGAATGGAAGGACGGCGGTAACGCGGACGGCGTGCGCCCCGAAAAGATCACGGTGCGCCTTCTGGCCGACGACGTTGAGGTCGACAGCGCGGTGATCAAGCCCGACAAGAGCGGCAACTGGTCCCACACCTTCACCGGTCTGCCGAAAAACCGGGAGGGCGGCGTCGAGATCCGCTATACGATCGCCGAAGATCCGGTCCCTGAGTATGAAAGCATCATCGACGGGTACAAGATCACCAATCACCACACTCCCGAAACGACGGAGATCACCGTCACCAAAGAGTGGATCGACCAGGAAAACGTCGACGGCGTGCGTCCCGAAAGCATCACGGTGCACCTTCTGGCCGACGGCAAGGAAGTGAAAAGCGCGACGGTCACGCCCGACGCGAGCGGCGTCTGGTCTCACACCTTCAAGGATCTGCCGAAGCGCCGGGACGGCGGCGTCGAGATCCGCTATACGATCGCCGAAGACCCTGTCCCGGAATATGAAACGCTCGTCGACGGATACAAGATCACCAACGAGCACACTCCCGAAACGACGGAGATCTCCGTTGAAAAAGAATGGATCGACGGGAACGACGCGGACGGCGTGCGCCCCGAAAAGATCACGGTGCGTCTCCTGGCCGACGGCGCGGAGATCGACAGCGCCGAGATCACGCCCGACACGGACGGCGGCTGGTCCCACACCTTCACGGAGCTGCCGAAATACCGGGACGGCGGCACGGAGATCGAATACACGATCGTCGAGGATCCGGTCCCGGGATACGAAACGGTCGTTGACGGATACAAGCTCACCAATAAGCACGTCCCCGAGACCACGGAGATCAGGATCGAAAAGGTCTGGGAAGACGACGGCGACGTCGACGGTCTTCGTCCCGACAGCATCACGATCCGGCTGTATGCAGACGGCGAAGAAACCGCTTCCGCAGCCGTCACGCCGGACGAGGACGGCAGCTGGTCCTTCACCTTTACGGAGCTGCCGAAGTACCGGGACGGCGGCACGGAGATCGGATACACCGTCACCGAGGATCCCGTCCCCGGCTATGAGTCCGAGATCGACGGCTTCACCGTCACCAACCGGCACACGCCCGAACGGATCGATCTCAACGGATCAAAGAGCTGGGTCGACAACTACAACGAGGCCGGCAAGCGCCCCGACAGCATCGTGGTCCGCCTGTATGCCAACGGCGAGGAGGTCGCCTCCGTCACCGTCACCAAGGCGAACGACTGGAAGTTCCGCTTCACAGATCTGCCGAAGTACGAGGACGGCCAGGAGATCACCTATACGATCCGCGAGGACACCGTGCCCGGGTACACGGCGGAGGTCAACGGTCTGAAGCTCATCAACACCTATGCGCCGCCGACCGGCAAGAACGACCGTCTGCCGATCTGGATCGCACTGCTTGCGCTGTCTCTGCTGGCGGGAGCCGCGCTGCTGTTGAGCGGGCGGATCCAGGCCAAGCGCAAATAACAAAGACCGGCGGCTGACAGGCAGCCTCCGCTACGGAACGTCAATCCGAAAAATTCCGGCATAGCTTGCTTTCCCGCAGGCTATGCCGGAATTTGTTTGGACGATCCTTTTGCCGCCCGTCTCCCGCGCCGGCCGCGGGGACGGGCTTTTTTCTGTTCACGCGCCGGGAGACCGGCGTTTTTTCACGCCCGGCTCACCGAAAAGGTCCCGGCGTCCAGATCCGCCTCCACCGCGGTGCCGTCGGCGAAGACCGTCCGCTGGCGGCGCCGGCCGCTGTCGACGAACTCGTGGCGCACCATCTCGGAACAGGCCGTCCGCCCCGCCAGCTCGCAGACCCGCCGCACCGCGCGGACCGTCTCCGCGTCCGCCTGGATGGGACAGTAGACCGGCCCGCCGTTCAGCGCGGCGTGAGCGTAGCCGCTGTCCCCGGCGGGGATCCCCCAGCCGCCCCGCTCCCCCGGCAGTCCGGACCACGGGATGACCACGCAGTCGTGATAGACCAGGTTCAAAAGCGGGATGGGAACGCCGACGGCCTCCGACCCCGGCGCGCCCAGCTCGGTGGTGGTATACGGCGCGTGGTGGCAGAGCACCTGCGACGGCAGGATACAGTCCAGCACCTCTTCCGAGGACGGCAGGATGCCGCGGCTCGTCAAAAGGTCGAGACAGCGGCGGCGGTTCGCCGCGCACTGTTCCCGGGTCGCGGGATGGTCCGGCGAGAAGCACTCGTCCAGCCGCACCACGGAGAACACGTCCAGATACGCGCCGTCCAGCCCGATCCCCAGCCGCCGGAACTCGTCGTAGTTGCGGCGCACATAGTCCGCCGCCCGGGCCGAACAGAGGTACGTGTGGGGGCCGCCGTACCAAATCGAACAGAACGGATGGGTCCCGTCGGCGTTTTCCACGGCCTCGGAAAAGGAAAAGTCCGGCGCGTCGTAGTAATAGTCCCGGTACTGGTCGTGGATCCCGAAGAGATACCCCAGGGACCGCACCGTCTCGCTCAGCCGCCGCATGCCCGCCGCGCCGCCGGCCGCCTCGTTGGGCGGGAAGGGCGACGGGTGGAGATTGTCATAGCCGTGCCGGCCCCAGCCGTCGAAGTGGGTATAGCACTTTTCCAGCCCCCGTGCCTTCAGCGCACGAAGCTGTTCGCCCCGCCGGTCAAAGGTCGTGACCCAGTCGTTCTTCTCCGGCTCGCCGGGCCGGTAATACTCCGACTGCGGCGAAACGTGCACGGCGACGTCCGTGTGGACCACCGCACAGCCGAGCAGCCGCTCCACCGCCGGGTTCCGCGCCGCCTTTTCCCGCAGCGTCACCAGACCGCCCCGCTCCCGTACATAGGCGCGGTAGGCCTTGGCGATCGCGTTGTAGTCGGCGTTCTCCAGAAAGCGGAACAGCATCCGGCGGGCGTACCGCATCCGCCCCAGCGACGGCTGCCACAGAGGGGCCACCCGATCCTCCTCCAGCGCGTAACAGGCGTCGAAGGGCGTGTCGAAGACGGCGGCGTATCCGGACCCATCCCGTACCTGACCGTAGAGCGGCATATAGCCGTCCCGCTCAAAGATCCGGCCGTCCGTCAGAGAGACCGTCTCGCCCGCCGGGACCAGCATCCCCTGCATCCGGGGCAGGACCGTATAGCCGTGCCCCGGCGCCGCGTCGGACCGGAAGGGCGGGGGAAACGAGACCGCCTCGATCTCGCCCGCCGCGTCTCCCTCCGCGCGCACCTCAAAGATCACGTCGCCGGACGTGCGCTCGACGCACGTACAGGTCGAAACGACGATCTCCGCCTCGGCCCCGCCGAACCCCCGGTAGACCGCCCGGATCCCGGACGCGGTCCCGTTCCGGAAGGGTTTGACCTGCTCCGGCGGCGAAAAAAACACGGTCCGTCCGTCCGCGAAGCGGAGGAAGGGCCGGTCCGTCATGCGCCACTCCGCTCCGCCGGACAGCCGCACCGCACAGCAGCCGCTCTCCGGATCGCACAGCAGCGTCAGTTTTTCGTGTTCGATGGGATAGACCGGCATTTCCGGCTCCTTTCTCCCGCGGCGCGGGTTAGAGAAAGTTTTTCCGCTTTACAAGGAAGACCTCATTTATAAAGCCAAATCACTTTACAGGGTACCCGGCCGCCGCCAGCTGCCGCGCGACCTCTTCCGCCTCGTCGGCGTGCTTCAGCGACGACAGCGTCCTGCTCCGGTCCAGTTCGACGCGGTACCGCGCCAGCACCCGGATCGCGGCCTCGGTCACGGCGGCCGCCTCTTCGCCGGCATAGACGTAGGCGTTCCACGAGTGGTTGGCAAAGGCCCCCGCCCAGTCGTTCAGGTCCACCACCTCGGAGATGGGGACCAGCCGGCCGCCGTCGGCCTCCACCAGCGAATCGGTGAAGTCCTTGGCCATTTTCAGCTTCGGCGTCACGGTGTGGACCGCGTACCGCTCCACGGGGCCGCGTCCCAAGGCGGCCAGGACCGCGTTGGTCTCTTCCAGGATCTCGGCGCGCAGGTCCGGGATCTCGTGCAGGCGGCCCGCCAGCCGGGCCACGGTCAGCTCCGACCGCCCGACGCCGTCCACCGACCGCACGTCGGCCAGATTGACCACCAGCGCCTTTTTGGGCAGGCGGCGGTACAGGATGTCCCGCACGGCGTCCGAAACGGTCCGCGCCGAGCCCCGCGCCAGCGGCAGCGCCGACAGCGCCAGCCGCCGGTCCGGATCGTCGGACCCGGCCAGCATCAGGATGTCGCCGTCGCACCAATCCAGAAAATCACAGGGGCCGGCCAGCTTCCCGCCCGCCCGAAGGCCCTCGGCCACGTCCTCCACCAGCGACTCGGTGGCCATGACCTTCTGGTGGCGATAGATGTGGCGCGTCAGCTGCAGCTTGCTGAACACCATCTCCTCCACCGTGGAGATGCCGGAGGTGGAGACCGTCATATACAGCCCCGTGACGCCGCCGGAGGTGTACTCCGCCATGCGCATCTTGTACAGGAAGCGGTCGATGTGATAGCTTAAGGCGATGCCCGTGGCATAGCTGTCCCGGCGCAGATAGTCCAGGCTGTCGGCGTCGAACTCGCCGTTGATGAGCTGGGTCATGTAATAGTCCCGCTCCAGCTCGCCGCTCTCGCCGTCGCGCCGGGGCTCGAGATAGGCGCCGACGACCATGCGGCCCACGTCCCGCAGCAGGGACTCCGCCGTCTCGTCCGGCCCCAGCGGATAGCCGCAGAGGCTCAAAAACCGCGCGAAGGACGGCGTGTTGATCAGCAGATAGCCCATGATCTCGTGAGGCTGGGCCGTGCGGAAGACCTCTTCGTCGCGCTTCAGCGCGGCGAACTCCGGCATGGCGCCGTAGACCCGCTCGGACACATGGGAAAAGAAACAGTGACCCACATCGTGCAGCAGCGCGGCCAGACGGAGCTTGTAGACGTTCCGGTCCGGGATGAGGCGCTTTTTCCGGCGCGCGCTGACGTCCTCGTCCTGATTGATGCTGGAGATCATCTTGGCCAGCACGGCCGCCACGCCCAGCGTGTGCTCAAAGCGCGAATGCTGGGCCGAGGGATAGGTGTACTTCGCCAGCCCCAGCTGGTTGATGCCCCGCAGGCGCTGGAGCAGCGGCGAGTCGATGAGCCGCAGCTCCCACGGGTAAAACGTCACCGTGCCCCAGACGCAGTCGTGGATGACCTTGGACCCGCCGCCGGTCCCGGGGCGGCAGCCCCGCAGCAGCCGCGCCATGAACGCCTCGGCCTCGTCCGCCATCCGGCCGTACACGCCGCCGGCCGCTCTGTCGGGATCCTTCACCGCCGCACCTCCTCTCTCCACGCCGGCCGCCGGTGCGGCCGGGCCGTCTTGCTCCGTCTCCGGTCCGTTTTTAATATTTCCGGAATCGCGGCTCCCGGATGCTCGAGAGCTTCTTTTTCTTCTTTCCCGGCGCCGAGCTCAACAGCGCGTAGAGGAACGCGCCCGCCGCAGACACCGCCGCGGCGCAGACGGCCACCATCAGCACCACGCCCTTTTGCGGCTCGCCGGGCCGGCCGGGCCGCTCCGGGCCGGAAGACCCCGTCTCCGTGGCCGGGGCCGAGGTCTCGGTCGCGGCCGGGCCGCCGCGGTACTCCTCCGGCAGGCCCTCCTCGGTGTAAAACTCGAACGTCCCGCTGACCCCGCGGGAGGCAAATTCCGCGAACCCGTCGCTGACGCCCGCCGCATAGATGCTGTGGCCACCGCTGGTCAGCATCACCGCGCACACGCCGGTCAGACCGCCGAAGGCGTCGGACCGCACGCGCCACGAGCCGTCGCCGAGACCGCCGACCTCCACCGCGCACAGCGCGCCGGGCTTTTCCGTGAACGCCGCGCCGATCCGCACCGCGCCCGAGGCGGCCCCGACGGACTCGGCGCTCCACGTGGCCATGGCGTCTCCCAGATCCACCGTCAGCGTCGTCCCGCCGCCCGCGCTCTCCTCCGTCCACGAGCCGT
>JAEERN010000187.1 GCA_016285815.1 Clostridiales bacterium | reverse complement strand
TTCGCCCAGCGTCAGAGAGCCGTAGAGCCAGACGGCCGCGGGCGGCCGGTCCAGCCGGGCCGTCAGCCCCTCCAGAAAGACCCGGACGGCGCCGCAGGCCTGTCTTGCCGCGTCGGTGCGTTCCGCTTCCTTGCGTTCCATTCTTTCCCTCCGCGCGGGAAGCGCGGCCTTTCTCCGCTTTCGCGGTCAGTTCGCCTTTTTGCCCGAGAAGACGACGATCAGCAGGATCACCACCACCAGCAGCGCCGCGCCGAGGATCAGCGCCGCCACCTTCCACGACGCCAGGCCCGAGAAGAACCCGCCGAAGCCGCCCGTTCCGCCGTCGAGCCCGCGGGGCTCCGTCGCCCTGCCCCGGGCGACCACCGTGTCGAACCGGCCGTCCCCGTCCGGGTCAGAGCGGGCCTCCAGCCCGCCGTCCCGGGCGGTCAGCAGGATCTTGTCCCCGCCCGTCTTCACCTTCAGCGTCGAGGCCGCACCCCCGTCCTCCGCCGTGACGCGGACGTCCTTCGCGTCGCCGGACAGGACCCAGCCCTCTTTCACCGGGATCAGCGCCACGCTCTTCTGCGCGTCGGCCTCGACGCGCACCACGTCCCACGGCAGGCCCGCCTCGTCGTCTCCGGCGGCGGTCAGGCTGACCTTGCCCTCGCCAGTCACGATCACCTGACCCTCGGGCGTGAAGACCGCCGCTTTGGCGTCCTCACAGGCCGCCCGCAGGTACAGACCGTCGAACTCTGCGCTCACGTCCAGCGTTTCGCCCGCGCGCGCGGGCGAAACACTCACCGTCTGCCCGCCGATGTCCCGCGGCACCGCGATGGTGATCATCTCGCCGTCGTCCTTGTCCTCCAGCATGCCGAAGGCCGCGGCGCCCGCCGGACCGGCCACCATCGCCCCGCCGCGCAGCACGATCTGCGCGCCGTTCCCGAAGGCGACGTCCACGTCGCGGTTCCCCCGGGCCGTCAGGAACGAGTCGACGCTCCGGCGGGAGGCCTCCAGCCCCGTGGGATCCATGAACTGGGCGTCGGCGGTGACGATGGCGATGCTGTTGGCCGAGGGATAGTGCGGGATCGTCCAGCTGCCGCTGTCGTCGGCGTAGAGACAGCGGTCCTCGTCGTACTCCGTGGTGTTGTTGTCATAGACCAGCACCCGTTTGGTATAGGTCTTCCCGCCCCTGACGAAGCTTCCGTATTCGACGGCATAGGCCGTCACCGCGTGGCCGCCGCCGTTCTCGAACCAGAAGGCCAGCAGCACGGGGCATCCGCCCTGAGAGACCCGGCTGGCCGCGTCCACCAGAAGGTCCACCTTTTCCGCCTCTGTCTTCAGCTTGAAGGCGGCAAGCTCCGACCGGGCCGGATCGATGTACTGCATCAGATAGTAATATGCCACGACGGACTTCACCGTGTCGGTCTTTTTCAGATCGTGAAGCGCCGAAGCGCCGTCCCCCAGCTTGGACAGGGGCAGACGGCCCGCCCGCACCAGCGCGGCCACCGAGGCCAGACCGTAGCACTGGCCGCCGTAGGCGCTTCTCACCTTGTCCAGCAGCCGCTCCCGCTCCGCGGCGGTGCGGCCGTAGCAGAGGGCGTTGAAATCGTCCTGCGTGATCGGGATCCGCTTTCCCGTATAATTCTCGAAGCGCCAGGTGTCCCGGCCGAACTTCAGCTCCCGCGAGCCGTTGTCGTATCCGGGCACGAACAGCTCGCCCTGGGCCGTCACCGACATCAGCCCCGCGGCCGACATGGTCACCCGATAGCCGACGTTCCGGTCGTTCTCGCCTCCGGCGGCCGTCACCTTCCAAAAGACCGTGGCGCTGTCCCCGCCGTTCAGCTCGACCACTTGGGTCGCCGTCTGCAGCGGCTCCAGCTTCGCCGCGCCGGGGTCCAGCTTCACCGTGGCCACCACGGGCGTCGGCAGCCCGTTGTACAGATCCGCCGAGATCGTATAGGAGAAATCTCCCCCGTCCTCCTCCGGCGACGATGTCAGCTGCGCCGAGGCGCGGACCACCAGATAGTCCTCGACCAGCTCTTCCAGCTCGGAACAGCCGCTCAGCGCGGCCGTCAGCACCATCAGCGCCAGCAGCGCCGCGCTGAGAATCCGTTTTCTCTTTCCGCAGATCACGTTCATCCCACCCGTTCTCTTGTCGTTCCGCCGTTTTTTCCAAAGGGAATTGTACCACAGCCCGCCGCCTCTGTCAACGCCCGGCGGCCGGTCCGCGCCCCCGCCGGAGACAAAAAAACGCCCCGGTCCGGGAACACCCGGACCGGGGACCGGTCCTCGACCGTTTCAGGGGATGCGCGGCCCGGACGCCGGGCCGGGGAACGTCAGCGGATCTCCAGCCGTCTGGCCTGGACCGTCTCGTCCTTCTTGGGCAGGCGCAGCGTCAGCACGCCGTCCTTATATTCCGCGTCGATCTCGTCGGTCTTGACGTTGGCCACGTTGAACGAACGGGAATACGAGCTGAAGGTCCGCTCGCTGCGCAGGTACTTGTCCTTTTTGCGCTCTTCCTTCTTCTCTTCGCTGTGCTCGGCCGTCACCGTCAGGGTCTCGCCGTCCAGATCCACCTTGATGTCTTCGCGGTCAAAGCCCGGAAGCTCTGTCTCCAGCCGGTAAGCGTCGCCCTCGTCGACGATGTCCGTCTTGTACTCCGTCATGGCTCCGTTGCCGAAAAATCTCCTCTCGAACTCGTCCATGGCGCGGAAGGGGTCGTAGACGTCGCTGCGTCTGTTTTCAAAAGGTACGATGTTGAACATGTTTCTCAAGCCTTGCCTTTCTTTCAGGATGGCACCCGTGTGCCGTCTGTCTTTATTCGTTCCCTCTCGGAACGTCTTTATGTTACCACTTCCTTCCGCGAAAATAAATGGTCAGCAAAGGTCAAATGCACAAAAACCATACACTCGGCCGAAAGTGTCTGACTTTTTCTGACCTTCCCGCCGCTTCTTTTACAGTCCGGTCACAAACAGGGGGTGACTTTTGCCGTCGAATGCGGTATAATAAGGACGTGATCCCGATCCGGCGGCCGGCGCGGCCGTCTCAAAGGAGGTTTCCCCCACCGTGAAGATCACGCTCAATCCGGACGCCGAGATCGTCGGCGTCGTCAAAGAGGGTCTGAAACAGACGGGCGGCTATTGCCCCTGCCGCCGGGAGCGGACCGAAGAGTTCAAGTGCATGTGCAAAGAGTTCCGCGACCAGATCAAGGATCCGGACTTCGAGGGGTTCTGCCACTGCATGCTCTATTACAAATCCAAATAGACACAGAAAGGAAGATCGTCATGGCTGAGATCGTCGTCACCGCGCAGAATTTCGAAGAAGAGGTCCTCCGCTCGGACAAGCCCGTGCTGGTGGATTTCTGGGCCTCCTGGTGCGGCCCGTGCCGCATGCTGGCCCCCGTCATCGCCGAGGTGGCCGCCGCCCACTCCGCCGATCTGAAGGTCGGCAAGGTCAACGTGGACGAGCAGCCCGCTCTGGCCAACCGTTTCGGCATCGCCAGCATCCCCACCGTCATCCTCTTCCGCGGCGGAAAGCCGGTCAACAGCGCCGTGGGCTATCGCCCGCGGGCCGAGATCGAGGCGCTGCTGGGCTGAAAGCGCGCGTCCCGCCGCCCCCCTGTCAAGTGAAAAAAGCCCGCGGACGAAGCGCTTCGTCCGCGGGCTTTTTTTCGCCGTTTCGCCCTTCCCGGCGCGCCGCCGTCACCCCGCCGAAGCGGGAGACGCGGTCCCGGACCCGTTCTCAAAGGCGTGATACGCGTGCACCAGGCTGCGATAGCCCAGCTTTTTCATGTCCTCGTACTTCACGCGGAAGCGAGCCTTGGTGCGGGCGCCGCTGAGCAGGAACCGCACGCAGTCCTGGGCGTACGCGTCGATGACGTGCAGGGCGGCGTCGGTGTTGATCACCGAAAAGAACCACCGGCTCCACGTCAGCTCGTTGTCCGCCGGGCCCTCCAGCAGCTTTCGGTTGAAGATCCGGAGGAACGCCGCCGCCGCGCGCTCGCCGCCCGCGCCGTTCCGCTTCTGCCACCGCTGGAGCGCCCGCGCCTTGCGGCGCATCTTCTGCTTGAGCTTCGTCACCGTCGCCGGCGCGATGTCCACGGTCCCGCCGCGGCAGAAAAAGCCCAGGAACGTCCACCCCTCGCCCGGCCCGCCGAAGCTCTCCTTGTCCGGGTTGACCGCCAGCCCCCGCTCCGTCAGGAACGCGCGCAGGAACGCCGCGTGGGCCTCCGCCTCGGCGCGGGTCCTGGCGAAAACGATGACGTCGTCGGAATACCGGGCATAGGGAACGCCCAGCGCCTCGAACCGCCGGTCCATCTCGGCCAGATACAGGTCGGCGTAGAACGCCGACAGCGGCGTGCCCGCCATGATGCCCTTGGGCTCGGCCGTCTCCCGGCCGCCGTCGAGGACGCACGGCTCCTCCAGCAGGGCGCACAGGAAGGCGCACAGCCGCGGGTCGTCGCGGGTGACCTCTTCCAGCATGGGCTTCAGCCGGGGGACCGGGATCGAATTGAAATAGTCGTGGATGTCGACTTTATACCAATACATTTCGTCGATACCGGGGGTGCGGCGCAGACGGCGGATCGCATCCTTGGCCGTTCGTCCGGGGCGGAAGGAGTAGAGCCCGTCGGCGTACAGCCCGTCGTACCGCCGCAGCAGCAGGTGGGTCAGCAGCTTCAGCACCGTGTTCTCGGCCGGGGGATAGGTGTAGACCGTCCGCTTCCTGGCGGTCCCCATCTTGCTGATGACGCTCTTGCGGGGAAGGGGGAACCGCTCGCCCCGGGCCATGGCCTCGCAGACCGGGCGGTATCCCTGACGCTCGACAAAGCCCTGCAGCTCCCGGGCAAAGGCCTTGGGGCAGCAGAGCGAGGTCTTGTATTCGTAAAACGCCTTCCAGCACGCCTCGTCGGAAAGCCGGTCCAGCAGCGACACGTTCGCGCCTCCGTCTCGATCAAAAAGAAAAAAAGCGGAAAGAGAAGACGTTAAAGCCCGGATTATTTCCGGATTTTACCAGACCGTACACGGATCGGCTGCCTGCGAAGCCGAAAAAAACGATCCGTGCCGGGTCCGCCGCAGGCGCACCAGGCGTTCCCTTTCCGCTTTTTTCCGTTGTCAGGTCCCGACGCCTCAGCCCGCCAGAGCGTTCCGGGTGCGGGTCACCACGTAGGCGCGGGTGTTCCACCAACCCTCGTGGTCATAGTAAAAGCGCAGATAGGGGATCCCCGCTCTGGCGCAGTCCGTGCGGAGCTTCCGCGAGGCGCTGCTCTGCGCCAAAAGCTCCACCACCAGGGCCTTGCGGCCGCCGTCCCAAAAGGTGAAGACCGTGGCGCGCCGGCCCCGGGGCGTCTCGCGCGCCAGGCGGTACGCCGGGAATTCCGCGCGGTAGATCCGCTCGAAATACTGGTCGTAGGTCCCGCTGAAGTTGAACTGGTTCTCTTCGGCCGGCATCACCGGGCCCCAGGAAAAGCCGGAGGGCCCCTCCGCGGGGCGGACCGGCTCCGGCCGGACGGCGCTCTGCGCCGGGGCCGCCGCGCCGGTCCGGGACGGCGCCTCCTTCTGCGAGTTCGCCGCGCCGTTCACCAGCCCGTTCAAAAGGTCCCGCGCCGCCTTCTCCGCCTTGGCGTCGCCGCCGAACAACTTGGAAAAGATACTCATGCGCTCGATCTCCCGTCTTTTTTATTGCACCGGCGAAAGGATCACGCCGTAACCCTCGCCGAAATCACCGTATCCCGAATCGGGATCCACCATGATCAGGAACTGCTTGCCGTCCTTCTCGGCCAGATAGGTGCCGATCCCCTCCGCCTTCAGCTCCTCGGCGGTCACCGTCTGTTCGCTCTGCAGGGCGCGGCGGTGGTCCGCGCGCATCCTTTTTCTCAGACGCGCGCGGACGCTCCCCCCTCCGGACGCTGGGGCGTCCTTCTCTCTGTCTGTCCTTTCATTGTAACAGACGCCGGGCTTTTTTCAACTCGGACTTTTGGGTGAGATCCCCTGTTTTTCTTTTTTCCGGGGGCTCGAAGCCCCCTCTGCGCGGACGGTCCGCGTCAGTCCTCCTCCGGCCCGCCCCCGCCGGCGACGCCGAACAGCCGGAACAGCTCGGCGCAGCTGTTGATCCCCAGCTTCTTGTACAGCTCGGAGGTGTGCGTCTTTACCGTGGACTCGGAAAGGCCCAGCTCGCCGGAGATCTGGCGGCGGGTCTTCGCCTCCAGCAGCAGACGGGCCACCTCCCGCTGGCGCGGCGTGAGCCCGTAGGGGGCGAAGGGATCCTCCCGTCCCGCGCGCGGACCCGCCGCGCCCATGTCGTCCCGGTGCAGCTCGCCGATCCACCCCGCGGAGAACAGGCGCCGATAGCTGAGGGGCAGGGTCAGCAGGAAGAGGAACAGCACGGTCAGGATACAGACCAGCGCCGCCGCCGGGACCGCGCCGGGGCGATAGGCGGCCACCAGATCGTCGGAGATCGTCGTCAGCGGCGAAAGCACCACGAAGATCACCGTGCACTGCTTCAGCAGGCGATAACTGGCAAAGCGCCGCTGGGCACAGGCCAGCATGTACAGACTCAGCGGCCAGCCGAGGATCGCAAGCCCGCCGAACAGATGATACGGCACCGCCGTGCCCAGAGACGGCGCCAGCATCGCCAGCACCGCCATGCCGACGGCCAGCATCAGGAACACCGTCCACAGGTGCCAGACGTTGAGCCGCAGCCAGACGAAGGCCGCCAGCAGGATCAGCGCGGCGGCGGCGACCCCGGCGCAGAAGGCGAGATACCCTCCGGCGTTGTCCGTGTCGACCAGCTTGTAAACGTACCCGTCGACGCTGAAATAGCCGATCATAAAGGCAAGCGCCCAGTAAAGCCCCTTGGCGTCGCCCCGGTCCGAGGTCTTTTTGGCCTCAAGATCCCCTTCCCGGAAGCAGAGCAGACAGGCGATCAGCGCGCCCAGCAGCAGGACCGGCAGGATCTGCGCCGGGAACCGCCCGGTCACGTGCAGCGCGTCCAGCAGATAGATCCCCGCCACGGCTCCCGTCATGGCCGCGATCCCCACCAGCCGCTCGGCGTTGTTGGCGGCAAAGGCGTATCCGCACCGGGCGCAGGTGACCGCGCCGCCGAGGCCCGCCATGGCGGCGATCCCGAACGCCAACCGCCACGGCCCCTCCGGCAGGAACAAAAACGGCAGGAACCCCGCGGCCGTCACCGCCGCC
>JAEERN010000031.1 GCA_016285815.1 Clostridiales bacterium | reverse complement strand
CGGAGGCCTTTCGCGCCGGACGCGGGCTGCGCGCCGCGCGGCGGCTGTACAACGTCTTCGCGCCGCTGTTCGGCGCGGCGGTGGTGGCGCTTTTGCTGGTGACGGTCTCTTACCTGCCGCGGGTGGGCGATCCGGAGAGCACCGCCGAGAACGAGGTGGTCGAGCGGTATATCGAGCGCGGCGTCGAGGAGACGGGCGCGGTCAACTTCGTCGCGGGCATGATCCTGGACTATCGCGCCTTCGACACCTTCGGCGAGTCCTGCGTGCTGTTCACCGCGGCGGCCTGCGTGTTCATCCTGCTGCGGGCCGAAAAGGACGACGAGCACCCCAACGCCCTGCAGACCACGGAGGACGACCGGTTTTTTGAGCCGAAAAACGACCGGATCCTGCAGACGGCGGCGCGGGTGCTGGTGCCAGTCACCTTCGTGCTGGGACTGTATGTCGTGTTCAACGGCCACCTTTCGCCGGGCGGCGGGTTTTCCGGCGGCGCGATCCTCGGCAGCGGTCTGGTGCTGTATCTGATGGCCTTCGGCTTCCGGCGGACCGGCCGGTTCTTCACGGCGCGGACCTATCGCGTCGTCACCACGGCGGCGCTGTGCTTTTACTGCCTGGCCAAGAGCTATGTGTTCTTCACCGGAGCCAACGGGCTGGAAAGCGGCATCCCGCTGGGAACGCCGGGCAGCATCTTCAGCGCGGGGCTGATCCTGCCGCTGAATCTCTGCGTGGGCGCGGTGGTGGCCTGTACCATCTACGCGTTCTACGTCATGTTCCGGAAGGGGGGCTTTTGACGTGCTGCTCGAAAACCTCGCGGCGCATCTGGAAGAGGTCGTGGCCATGGTGCTGTTCGGCATCGGCTTCACGACCCTGATCCTGCACAGGAACATCGTGAAAAAGATCATCGGCCTCAACATCATGGACACGGCGGTCTATTATTTTCTGGCCTCCATGGGCTATATCGACGGCCGGCTGGCTCCCATCCTGACCGACGGGGCGGCGGAGGCCGAGGCCTATATCAACCCCATCCCCAGCGGATTGGTGCTGACGGGGATCGTGGTCTCCGTCTCGGTGACGGCCATGATGCTGGCCCTGACCGTGCGGCTGTACCGCCGCTATCGCACGCTGGATCTGGACGAGATCTATCTGTTCGCGCAGAAGGAGGGGAAATAGCGTGCGCCCCTTCTGTGAGAATTTCCCCTTTTTCTGCATCATGCTCTGTATGCTGGCGGCCGTCGTCAGCGCCGTCCTGAAGGCGCGGGCGGCCAAGTGGCTGACGGCGGCGCTCTGCGTCCTGTGCGCGGGGATGTCCGCCGCGCTGGTGATCCACACCGCCGGGACAGGCGCGAGCTTCACCTATTCCATGGGCCACTTCCCGGCCCCCTGGGGCAACGAGCTGAGAGGCGGCCTTCTCGAGGCGCTGGTGGCGCTGGTCTTTTCGCTGGTGCTGCTGCTGAGCCTGGCCGGCGGAGAGCGGCACATCCGCGAGGACGTGGCCGGGGGCAAGGTCAACCTCTACTACACCATGGCCGACCTGCTGCTGGGCTCTCTGCTGGCGCTGGTGTACACCAACGACCTGTTCACCGGATACGTCTTCATCGAGATCAGCACCATCGCCGCCTGCGGTATCCTGATGATCCGCGAGATCGGCCGCACCACGCTGGCCGCCGTCCGCTACATGGTGCTGAGCCTCATCGGCAGCGGGCTGACGCTGATCAGCATCGCGCTGCTCTACGACCTGACGGGGCATCTGCTCATGAGTCATATGCACGAGGCCGTCGTCCTGCTCTGGCAGACGCCGACCGGCCGCGTTCCGCTGACCGTCACGGCGGGGCTCCTGACCGCGGGACTGTCCATCAAGAGCGGCCTGTTCCCGTTCCACACCTGGATGCCGGACACCTACGGCACGGCGACGCCCGCCTCCAGCGCCATCCTGTCGGGGCTGGTCTCGAAGGGATACATTTTTTTGCTGATCAAGATCTTCTGCCGGGTCGTGGGGTTCGACGTGATCGTCCGGAGCCGGGTGACGGACGTGCTGTTCGTCTTCGGGCTGGCGGGCATCGTGCTGGGCTCGGTGCGGGCCATCGCCCAGACCGACAGCCGCCGCATGGTGGCCTATTCCTCCGCCGCCCAGATCGGCTATGTCTTCGCGGGCATCGGCCTTGGGTCCGAGGCGGGCCTGGCGGCCGCCCTGTTCCACATCCTGTGCCACGCGGTGACCAAGCCGCTGCTGTTCACGTCGCTGGGCGCGCTGTCCGACGTTTCGGGCGGCAGCAAGCAGTTCGCGGACCTTCAGGGCGCGGGCAAGCGGGACCCCGTGGCGGGCGTGGGCTTCACCGTCGGCGCGCTGTCCATGGTGGGCCTTCCGCTGTTCAGCGGGTTCATCTCCAAGCTGCTCATCGCGTCGGCGGCCATGAAGGATCCGGTGCGGATGCTGCCGACGCTGGTGGTGCTGGCCGTCAGCGTGGTGCTGAACGCCATGTACTTCCTGCGGACCGTGCTTCGCATCTATCGCCAGTCGGACCGGGCGGCGCGGCCGCCGCGGGACGGGCGCGCCGCCTTCGCTGCGGCGACGGCCGCGCTGGTCGCCATGAACTTTGCGCTGGGGATCGCCGCCCGGCCTGTCGTCGAAGCGCTGACGGCGGGGCTGGCCATGTTCTCGTGACGGCGCGATCTTCCGGGAAAGGATGAAGAGTAAAAGATGAAGACGGAATACCTGCTTCTCGTTCCGGTGTTTTTCCCCATGCTCTGCGGCGCGGCCGCCGCGGCGTTCCGCCTGGGGCGCCGCCGGCGCGCGCTGAACGTTTTCACCGTGGCCGTCACCGCGCTGACGCTGGCGGCCGTCGTCGCGGTGAAGCTCCTGGGCGGAAGCCTGACGCTGATCCGCATCTCCCCCGCGGTGGAGCTGACGCTGGCCGCGGACGGGACCGCGGGCTTTTTCTCGCTGCTGGGCGCGTCGGCGTGGCTGCTGGCCTCGGTCTACGCCTGCCGCTATATGACCCACGAAGAGGCCCCCGGGCGGTTCTTCTCGCTCTGGCTGGTCTGTCTGGGCGCGGTGCTGGGCGCGGATCTGGCGGGGAACGCCGTTTCGCTCTATCTCTTTTACGAGCTGGTGACCCTGTCGTCCTTCCCGCTGGTGCTCCACGACGGAACGCCGGAGGCGGTGAACGCGGGAATGAAATATTTGTTCTACTCCGTGGCCGGCGCGTTCCTGGCGCTGTTCGGCATCGCGGCGCTGTTCGCCGCGGGCGGCGGCGGCGCCTTTGCCCCGGGCGGCTCGGTCCCGGCGGAGGTGCTGGCG
>JAEERN010000186.1 GCA_016285815.1 Clostridiales bacterium | reverse complement strand
GGCGGCCCACGCCTTCACCGCGCCGGGAACGGTGACGGAGGCCCAGCCGCGGCGGGGCATCCTGCCGTCCGCGCCGAGCCCGTCCTTCCGGAGCCGCTCGACGGAGGCCAGCAGGGGAGAGCGTCCGCTGGAGTTCAGACCGAAGAGCCGCTGATCCTTCTCCGACCAGATCAGGGCGAAGGCGTCCGAGCCCAGCCCGTTGGACGTCGGCTCCACGACAGTGAGCGCGGCGGCCGCCGCCACGGCGGCGTCCATGGCGTTCCCGCCGAGCCGCAGGATCTCCAGCCCCGCGGAAGCGGCCTGAGGCGTGGAGCAGTTGACCATGCCGCCCCGGGCGTAGATCGGGAACCGCCGGGACGGGTACTTGTGCATCGTCGGATCAAAGTCGAAAACCATGCCGGAACACCTCGTTTCGGGCGTTTTTCCCCGGCGGGAGGCCGGGGATCCTTTGAAACCAGTATACCACAGCCCGACCCGTCAATCAAGCCGGAAAAGCGTTTTCCCTTCGCCGGCGGCCCCGCGGAAAAAAACGAGGCTGCGCGCGGGACCGCGCGCAGCCTCGAAAAGACCGCACAGAGGCGCCGGGGCCTATCCCGCCAGCGCCGCGCCCAGCCGGAAGGCCTTTTCCCTCTCCGCCGGGAAGACCGTCTCGTGCCGGATCCGCTTGGCCTCCGGGTCGAACAGCGTCCAGGGCCAGTCCGTTTTGCCGTAGTCTTTGAGCTGAAGGGTGTCGCCGCAGATCAGCACCTCCGTCGGACCGACGAAGCGGTCCAGCGTCTGCCGATAGCGCTGCATCAGGCCGCGATAGCTGTCGTCCGGGGCGTTGCTGGTCATGATCAGCAGCACGGGGATCGGGCGCTCGCGGCAGCAGGGGACCTCCGTGTTGTAGGTCAGGTTCTGGAAGACCAGCCGCTCGTAGAGCGCACGGAACGAGGCGGTCAGCTCGGACAGATAGTTCGGCGAGCCGAGAATCAGACCGTCCGATCCGCGGATCGCGTCCAGCACCGGGGTCAGTCCGTCGCGGCAGACGCAGCGGCCCTTGAACTTTTCCCGCTTGCACCCGAAACAGGAGATACAGCCGGTGTAGCGGTCCAGCCGGAACAGGTCGAACCGCTCTACGGCCGCGCCGGCGGCTCGGGCCCCCCGCTCTGCCTCTGAGATCAGCGTTTCCGTGTTCCAGCCCATCCTGGGGCCTGCGTTGACCGCGACGATCTTTTTGTTCATTGCCGTCTCCCTCCGTTCCGTCGTTTCCGCTTCCGCGTGGGCGCTCACGCCCGGTTGAACTTTTCTTTCGGCTGTCTGCAGCGCGGGCACTTCCAATCCGCGGGCAGGTCCTCGAAGGCCGTGCCGTCGTGCTCGGCGGGGTCGTAGACGTAGCCGCAGATCGAGCAGACGTATTTCCCGGAGGCCCCGGCCGCGGAAAAGTCGTATTCCGCGAAGACGGTTTCGGCCGGGTGGTCCAGATCCGTCACGCGCCGGGCCTCGAGGTTCTCATAGCCCTGCGGCGTGTGGGTGCCGCAATAGACCGTCGGGTGGTTCCGGATGAACGCGCGCACCCGGTCCAGCGTCTCGCGGGCGGCGGCGGGATCGTCGAACACCACGGAGAGCTTGTTGGCGTAGAGCGCCTCGTCCACATAGGTGACGTCCCCGTGGAGCATATAGAACAGACCGCCGCTCTCCGCGATGACGATGCTGTTGCCGTTGGTGTGGCCCTTGGCCCTGACGTAGGTGACCCCGTCGCAGATCTTCTGACTTTCGGGGAAGTTGTAGTACGCGCCGTCCGTGAACCGGACGGGGACGAGGTTCGGAAGCCCCTGCAGCTCGTCGGCGGGCAGCTCGTCCTCGTTGACGTAGATCCGGGCGTTCGGGAACGACCGCAGCTCGCCGGAATGGTCGGCGTGCCTGTGGGTCAGCAGGATCTTCGTCACCTGCTCCGGCCGATAGCCGAGAGCGGCGAGGGCTTCCAGATAGGTGCAGACGTCGCGGCCGGTGAAGGCGAGGCTCGTCTCGTCCGGGTGCTCCTCCGGCGTGCCGGCCGGCAGACCGGTGTCCACCAGGATCACCTCGTCGCCGGTGTCGATCAGATAGTTCTGCAGGCTGCCGCGATAGCGGACCTCTTTGTCGAACTTGTCCATGCCCTCTTCGCCGCCGAAGGCGAAGGGCTGGGTGTAGAACCCGTCTCTTCTGAATTTGACCGCTTTGATCTCCATGTTCCGTTCCTCCCTGACGGCGGCGCGCCGATGCGCGCCGAGACTTGCCCGCCGCAGACCGCCGCGGGCCATCCATCCTTTTATCGTATATCATACCTCTTCCAGCCGGGCTTTTCAAGCCGGAAAAAGGAGACGATCTCCCGTTTTGAGAGAGTGCCGCCTTTTTCTTCCGTCTGCCGGCCGGCACGCCGGCGGGTAGGGCGCCTGTCCCGTTACTTTCGCCCGACGCCGTTTTCGTCCAGCCACGCGGACACGTCCTCCGGGAGAGAGGCCCCGCCGGAGTAGTGGACGGACAGCCCCTTCCCCAGAACGGCGTCGGGGGCGAGCTTGGCGATGGCCGTCAGGCTCTGGCCGAACCGGCCGCCGCCGTGAGAGCAGAACGGGACGACGGTCTTGCCGGAAAAGTCGTATCGCTCCAGAAACGACGCGACCGACATGGGGATCGACGCCCACCAGTTGGGATAGCCCAGCAGGATCACGTCGTACCCGTCGAGGCTCGCGGGCGGATCCAAAAGCTCCGGCCGCGCCTGTCGGTGCTGGTCCTCCTGCGCTTCCATCAAAACGGTGTTATAGTCCGCGGAATAGGGGCGGACGGGCGCGATCTCGAACAGGTCGGCGCCGGTCTGCCGCTGGATCTCCCGCGCGATGCCGCGCGTGTTGCCGCCCCAGGAGAAAAAGGCGATCAGCACGCGATCTCCGGCCGTTTCGGCGGGCGCGATCCCGTCTGCGGCGACGGTCTGCGGAAGACCAGCCGCGCTGCGGACCAGGCGCACACCGAGGTTGGCGGCCTTCAGATCGGGCTGTCCCGCCGCGCGGTAGGCGCTTCGCAGGTTTTTCCCGAAGTCGTTCCAGCCGCCGCCGCGATAGACGCGGCGCGCCCCGGACGGCGCGCCCGCGGGATCGGCGGCGTCCTGCGGGTCATACGTGCCGTAGGCGTCCCAGCACCACTCGTTGACGTTGCCGTGCATATCGTACAGCCCCCATCCGCTGGCGGAAAAGCTGCCGACGGCGACGGTAGTCTGCCGGTATACGCCCGGGCGGGCCTCCAGCACGGAGTCGTCGAAATAGTGCTCTTCGATCTCATAGGGATAGCGGCCGTAAAAATTCGCGTCGTCCGCGCCGAGCGAGCGCTCCGCATGGAACGGCGTCTCCGTGCCGGCGCGGCAGGCATATTCCCACTCCGCCTCCGTCGGCAGGCGGTACCCGTTGGCGGAGCGGTCCCAGACGACGCGGCCCTCCGTCACGGCATAGGCGGGCGTCAGACCGGCGGCGGCGCTTTTGGCGTTGGCGAACAGGATCGCGTCGAGCCACGAAACGCTCTCCACCGGAAGGTCCTCCCCACGGAAGAAGCCGGGCTCCTGTCCTGTGACGCGGGCATATTCCTTCTGCGTCGTTTCAAAGGGGTCGATGTAGAACGGAGAGACGGTGACCTCGCGCAGCGTCTCGTCGTCGCCGCGCCAGTTTTCGGTCTCCGGGCTGCCCATCCGGAACGTGCCGCCGGAGAGCAGGACGAAACCGTCGCCGACGTCCGGGGGATCCGTCCAGCCCTGCGGGCCGCCGTCGGAAGAAGGCGGAGAGGCGGAGGTCGTCTGCGGTGCCGGTCCGCTTTCAGCCGAGGATCCCGGCGGGGCGGACGAAGTGACGGGCGGCGCTTCCGTCATCTCCGGCCGGGCCCCGGAGGCCGGTCCGGTCTGCGCCGCAGGCTCTCCCCACGAAGGCGCGGGATCCCGCGGCCATCCCGCGGCCAGCGTCAGCGCAGCGCCGATCAGCGCGGCGGCGAGCACGAGGCCGGCGACGGAGAGCATCCGGCGCTTCCGGCCGCCGCCCGGAGCTTTGACGGCCTTGAGAAGCGCCGCGCAGGCGGCGCCGAGGAAGACGAAGGCGATCAGGATCGCCAGATTCTCCGCGAAGACGAGAACGGCGGCCTTGTCGTAGTCGAGAAAGGCGAAGGGCGTGCGGAAAAAGAGATAGTCCGGGATGCCGTTTCGGACGAAGAGCCAAAGGCCGACGCCCGCCGCCGCAGTCCCCGCCGCCGCGGCGGCGGCCTTCCACCGCCCGCGGCCCTTCCATCCCGCGGCCATGGCCGGGACGTGCAGACCGAGGTGGAACCCCATCAGGACGAAGGACCAGAAGGACATGGCGAGGTGGAACCGCCGGGCGAAGGAGACGGGCAAAAGCCCGTACAGGAACGGCACCGCGTGCGCGCTCATCGACAACCCGCACAGGGCCGTCAGGGCGATGGAGCCCAGCAGCAGCGCGTTCACGGCCGCGCCGACGGCGCGGAGCGCCGAGTACTTCCCCTTGAAGAGCGCGGCGTACCACTTGACGTTCAGGACGTGGTGGACGATCAGAAGGACCGTCATCCCGATACCGAACCACTCGTGCAGAGCCTCGCCCGTGACCTGATACGCCATCAGACAGAGCAGGAGGATGCTCATGCACGCGTCGACGGCCCTTTTGAAGATGTTTTTGGTTGGGATCCGCACGGTACCGCCCCCCGCCGCGTTCATTTCAGACTGTCGATCCAGGCCTTGAGCTCGTCCTCCGACACACCGCCGCCGAAGCGCCTGCCGTCGAGCCAGCGGCCGCCGGCCGCGAGCTCCGCGAGGTTTTGGCCGCTCCGGCCGATGCCGCTGCTGGCAGACGTGCAGAAGGGGATCACGGTGATCCCGTCGAAGTCGCAGCTCTCCGCGAAGGTGTCCAGGATGCGCGGCTCCTCGCCCCACCAGATGGGAAAGCCGACGTAGACCACGGCATAGCCCTCGAGGGAGATGCGCTCGCTCCCGATCTCGGGACGGGCGCTTTTGTCGTTCTGCTCTTTCGTGGTGCGGCTGGCGTTGTCGTGCCAGTTGAGGTCGGCGTCGGTGTACTCCTGCGCCGCCTTGATCTCGTAGAGATCAGCGTCTTCCAGCGCAGCGATCTTTTCGGCGACGCCTCGGGTCGTGCCGGTCGCGGAGAAGAACACGACGAGAACGCTCCTGTGAGGTCCGGTCGACGCGGCCTCCGTCGTTTCCGCCGATCCGTCCGGCGAGGAGAGAGACGTCTCCGCGCGCTCCGGCGCGCTTTCAGAGCCCGCCGTGGTCCCGGACAGGGTCGTCTCTTCCGGCGAGCCCGTGCCGGGATCGTCCGCCGTGCCGGCCGGCGAGGCGGAGGCCGGCCGCGTGTCGCTGCTTTCCCCGGGGACGGGGCCGGAACAGGCGGCGAGGCCGAAGACCGTCAGAACCGCGAGCAAAAGAAGAAGGATCCTTTTCATGCGCCGCCTTCGTTCACTGCAGCCGGCCGTAGTCGTCCGCCGACACGGCCTCGCACCACTCGGTGCCGGTCTCTTCCCCCGCGACCTCGACGGCCAGATGGGCGAACCACGAGTCCGGCGCGGCGCCGTGCCAGTGCTTGACCTCCGGCGGGATGTTGATCACCGTGCCCGGCGTCATCGCCTCGGCGTCCTTGCCCCACTCCTGATAATACCCCCGGCCGCCGACGCAGATCAGCATCTGACCGCCGCCGCTTTTGGCGTGGTGGATGTGCCAGTTGTTGCGGCAGCCCGGCTCGAAGGTCACGTTGAACACCGGGACCTGTTCCGTGGAAACGGGCGCGAGATAGCTCTGGCCGGCGAAGAACTGCCCGAAGGGGTTCGGCTCGCCGACGGGAAAGCAGATGCTCTTCTGGAACCGGTCCTTTTCCGTCAGCGCCGGCTCGTCTTCGGCCCAGATCTCCCTGGCCAGACGGAACGCCGCCCAGCCCTTGGGCCAGCCGACGTACATGGCCGCGTGGGTGAGGATCGCGGCGATCTCCGCCCGCGTCACGCCGTGCGCCTTGGCGTTCTGCAGGTGATATCCCAGCGAAGCGTCCGTGATCCCGGACGCCGCCAGCGACACCACCGTGACGATGCACTTCGTCTTGACGTCGATGGCCGGCTCGTTCCAGACCTCGCCGAACAGGACGTCGTCGTTGAGATGCGCGAACAGGGGAGCGAACGCTCCCAGCTGGTCCCTGCCCGCCGTCTGTACGATCTTTTCGCTCATTTTTCTCTGCCTCCGTCGTTATTTTCTCAAAAACCGCGCGTCCGGGTCGGGCGCATCCGCGGAGAGATACCGCTTTGCCGTCATGTGGAGATCGAATTCTTCCCGCAGCTGCGCGAGCCGCTCCATCATGGGGCTCGCGTGGTGCGCGTCGAGCGCCGCCTGATCGCGCCAGCAGTCGATGAGAAGGACCGTTTCGGGATCGTCGAGGGGAACGAAATACCGGTATTCCAGGTTGCCCTCCTCGGCCCGGATCGCGTCCGCGAGGCCGCTGCGCTCCATCTCTTCCGCGAATCTCCGCGCGCTGCCGTTTTCGCCGTGGTAATACAGGTTCACCGAAAGGCTCATCGTCCCGCCGCCTCCTTCTGCGTCCCGCCGCCCAAAAGCCGGAGCAGACAGCGGTCCGCGAGCTCGTAGACGGACTGGTAGACGTAGTCCACGCCGGCGGCCCGCATGGCCGCACGCTGTTTTTCGGTCACGGCGGCGTAGGGGTAAAGGCCGAACATGAACGGGAAGAACAGATAGAGAACGCCCCGGACGTCGTCGGCGGACAGCTCGGGACAAAATTTTTCCAGCAGCAGGCGGAACAGCTGGAGCGAGCGGCCGTAAGCCTTTTTGAAGTCGGTCAGCAGCTCGGTGCGGCTGTTCGCCTCCATGTCGTAGTTGTTCATGGAGAGCAGCTTCAAAAGCTGGGTCCGGTCGGCGAGAGACGCCGCGATCCGGTGGGCGAGCTCCTTCCGGTCCAGCGCGTCGTTTTCGTTCAAAACGGCGGCCAGCGCCTCGTTCCAGCGGTCGTACTCCCGCGCGAACAGCGCCAGGAAGATCTCTTCCTTGGTCTGGAAATAGTTGTAGATGGTCGGGCGGGAAAAGGACACCTCGCGGCCGATCTCCTTCAGCGTGATGTCCTTGAAGCTCATGGTCTGATAGAGCTTTTCACAGGTGTTCACGATCTCCTCGCGCCGCTCTGCGATCCGCTCCGGCGTTCCCTTTACCACGGTATCGCCCCCTCTGACAAATATTGACACTGTGTCAACAATGACAGTATAGCACATTGCTGACACGGTGTCAATAGGAAGGGCGAAGTTTTTCGTTTTATTGCGTCGTCCGGCGCGGCGGCTGCTTCCGGAGCGTGACCGAGCGCCCGTTCCCCGACTATGTCCGGAAGAGCCGCGAGATCCCGTTCAAATGGAAGTTCATTCTGTCGCTGGGGATGCGGATGGGCATGGTAAAGCTCATCGACGTCGCTTTCTGACCGCCGCCCGGAGGGCGGAGACACAGAAAAAAAGCACTGCGCGCGCAGTGCTTTTTTTCTATGGGTCAGACGTTACTTCGTCCGGTGCGTTTTTCTGTGGCCGAACACGGACCAGATCACCAGCCCCAGCAGGACGGCGGAGCCCGCCGCGGTGCAGAGGTAGAGGATCATGTGGCCGTTGTATCCGGTCGGAGGCGCGGCGGGCACGTGGGTGTTGGTGACGGTGAAGCCGTCCACAGAGGCGGTATAGCCGTCCACGGCGTCCTCCGTGATCGTGTAGACGATCTCGGTGCCGGCCTTGTACTGGTCATGGCAGGGGAAGGCGAACTGCCAGCCGTCGGCCGCCGTTACGGTCGCGGTCTCGATCTCGACGCCGTCGGCCAGCAGGCGGACGGTGATGCTGTCGGGGCGCAGGCCGTCCTCGTCGTCCGCGTCGTCCCAGACCTTGGTGACGGTGATGCAGACGCTGGCGGGCACGTGGGTGTTGGTGACGGTGAAGCCGTCCACGGCGGTCTCATAGCCGTCCACGGCGTCCTCCTCGACGGTGTAGACGATCTCCTTGCCGGCCTTGTACTTGTCAACGCCCGCGAAGGTGTGCTGCCAGCCGTCGGCCTCGGTGACGGCCGCGGAGTCGACCTCGGTCCCGTCGGCCAGCAGGCGGATGGTGACGCTGTCGGGACGCAGGCCGTCCTGGTCGTCCGCGTCGTCCCAGACCTTGGTGACGGTGACGTCGGTCTTGGCCGGGGCGTGGGTGTTCACGATCTTGAAATCGGTGATGGTCGCGGTATAGCCGTCCACGGTCTCTTCCTCGACGGTGTAGACGATCTCCTTGCCGGCCTTGTACTTGTCGACGCCCGTGAAGGTCCACTGCCAGCCGTCGGCTTCGGTGACGGTCACGGTGCCGGCTTCGGCCCCGTCGGCCAGCAGCCGCACGGTGATGCTGTCGGGACGCAGGCCGTCCTGGTCGTCCGCGTCGTCCCAGACCTTGGTGCCCGAGACGTCCACCCGGGCGGGCTCGTGGGCGTTGGTGACGGTGAAGCCGTCCACGGTCGCGGTATAGCCCTCCACGGCGTCCTCCGTGATCGTGTAGACGATCTCCTTGCCGGCCTTGTACTTGTCAAGATCCGCAAAGGTGTGCTTCCAGCCGTCGGCCTCGCCGATGGCCGCGGAGTCGATCTCGCTCCCGTCGGCCAGCAGGCGGATGGTGACGCTGGCGGGGCGCAGGCCGTCCTGGTCGTCCGCGTCGTCCCAGACCTTGGTGACGGTGACGTCGACGGTGGCCGGGGTATGGGTGTTCACGATCTTGAAGTCGGTGACGGTGGTGGTATAGCCCTCCACGGCGTCCTCTTCGATCGTATAGGTG
>JAEERN010000185.1 GCA_016285815.1 Clostridiales bacterium | reverse complement strand
TACGGACGACGAATACCGCACCGAGTTCGTGCTGTGGTGCATGAGCTCGGCCCCGCTGATGCTGGGGTGCGACGTCCGCTCCGTCAGCGACGCCACGCTGAAGCTGGTCACCAACCGGGACCTGATCCGCATCAATCAGGACGAGGAGGGCCGCCCGCCCTTCGTCGCGCGCTACAGCGGCAACTGGGGCGACTATTTTGCCATGGCCAAGGTGCTGACCGGAAACGAGATCGCCGTCGCGCTGGTCAACCTCAGCGACGGGGACCGCTACTGCGCCCTGCTGACCGAAAGCATCGGCCTGGCCGCCTCCTCCGGGAAAAAGCTGTATCTGCGCGACGTCTTCACCGGGGAGGAGCTTCCCCCCGTCAAGACCTGCTTCGGGCGGGATCTTCCGCCCCACAGCGCGCTCTGCTATCTCGGCCGCATCGGCGACTGACCTCGCCGCGCTCTGTCCGATCCCAAAGGCGCCCGCTCCGCGTTTTTCGCGGGGCGGGCGTTTGGTCTGACCTCCGTTTCCTCCGCGCGTCCGCTTGGCGGCTCTTTGGAAAAAGACCGCGCGGTAAAAAACAGGCGTGCCCTCCCTTCGGGAAGGGTCACGCCCGTTTTCCCTTGTCTGGGGAACGGCCGGTCCGCGCCTCCCGGCGGGACTGGTCACCAGCCGTACTTTTCCGGCCCCCAGGGCGAGGTGACCAGCTCCTGGCGGAGCAGCACCCGCACGCCGGAGGGCACGTTTTCCGTCACCACCACGCCGGGTCCGATGCAGGTGTTGCTGCCGATGTGCACGCCGGGATAGAACGTGCAGTTCACGCCCGTCCGCGAGTGGTCGCCGATGAAGGTGCCGTTGGCGAAATCCCGCGGCGTCTCGCGGCGGCCGCAGACCCGGTGGGGCGCGCTCTTGTCGTCGAAGCGCAGCGTGCCGCACACGCACGAGGCGCCGATGTCCACGCCCTCGCCGATGAGCCCCTCGATCTCCATGTAGTGATAGAGATACGCGCCGTCCATCAGGACCCCCTCGAACTCCGCGCCGTGCAGCACGACGCAGCCGCTGCCGATGGTGCTGCCGCCGGAGATGTAGCAGTAGTTTTGGATCTTCGTCCGGTCGCCGACGACCACGTCCCCGTCCAGGATCGCGCCGTTGTCGATGACCGTGTCGTCCCCCACCCACAGGTTGCCGTTGACGGTGCAGTTGCGGCCGATCCTGCTGTTTTTGCCCAGCCGGACGCTGCCTCGGATCACGGCAGAGGGGTCGATGGACGCGCCCTCGCCCAGCTCGCGTCCGCAGACGGAGCCGGTCAGGCGCTTCAGGCACAGCCAGTTGGCCTCCATCACGTGCCAGGGCTTGTCCATATCCACGAAGTCGCCCGCCGCCTCCACGGCGGCCAGACGGCCGCCGCGGCGCAGATACTCCGCCGCAGCCGACTCGAGGAACCGCTCCATGGGGGGCATGCCGCCCACGGGAACGTCGGCAAAGCCCTCGGGCGTACAGCGGACGGCCCCGGTGAAGTCCCCGTCCGCCTTCAGCCCGGCCAACAGGCGATAGCCGCCGGCAAAGTCCTGGTCGTGCCCGGCAAAGCCCGTCACCGCGCCGGCCTCCGTTTGGACCGTGATCCAGTCGCCGCCGTCGGACCAGCCGGCCGGGGCCGGGGCCGACACCAGCGCCGCCGGGGCCGGGGCCGCCAGCAGGGCCGCCACGTCCTCCGGCGCATAGAAGCAGTCGCCGAACAGGACGGCATAGTCCCCCCGGGCGGGGACCGCGTCCAGCGCCCGGGCCAGCGTCTCCGCGCTGCCGCGGGTGACGCCGGTCTCCACCACCGTCACCCGCTCCTCGCCGCGGAAAAGGTTCGCCACAGACCCCATCCGGTGCCACCCGGCGACGACGACCCGCTCCGCTCCCGCTGCCAGACAGGCGTCCGCCGTGCGGCGGCAGACGGGAACGTTGCCCACGGGCAGCATCGCCTTGTTGCGGCAGTCCGCGAAGGGCGCCATGCGGGCCCCCGTCCCGCCGGCCAAAAGATAGACCGTCATATCTGTTTTCCTCCCTGTTCGATTCTCAGATAGTCGAACCGCACCAGCCGGGCCACCGGACAGCCTGCGTTGACAAGCAGACCCACGTACTGCGTCTCCGCCGCCGACGGCACCCGAACGCTGCAGTGCAGCCGCCAGTTCTCGTTGTCAAAGGAATACCAGCAGTGGAAGACGTTCCCCTGCTTTTCCATCTTGAAATAGTAGGGCACCTCGGGACAGTCCGGCGCATAGCGGTAGGGCGTCAGGAACTCGCCCTCCCAGGCGCGAACGTGGAACCCCCGCTTGGACATGGCGCCGTCGGCACAGAAGCCCTCGACGTCCGCGCCCAGCGTGTTCTTCGCCACGATCATGGCCGGCGCGTAGGGACAGGTCAGCTCTTCATAGCTGACGCGCGCGTACGCCGTGAAGTCGCCCCGGACCGGCTCGGTGCGGAACAGCATGCCGAACTCTTTCTTCTCGTGGTCGCCCTCGGCCCGGATATAGACCGTTTCGCCGCAGGTGCAGATCTCCGACGGCGTGGTCTTGACCGCGGTCCACGTCTTGTCCGGACGGCCCGCCACGTCCAGCGCCGCCGCGTCGGCGCCGCCGACGGAGACGAGATGCCGGCCCTTGGCCTCCACGCGCACGGGGAAGGTCACCGTCCGCTCCTCGCCGGAGCGGAGCTCCACCGTCTGCCTGGCCGCCTCGCGGCCGTCCACCGTCAGGGCAACGCCGCCGGCAAAGGTGATGCTGCCGACGTTTTTCACCGTGGCCCAGGCCCGGACCGTTTCGCCGGAGCCGTACAGCACGAAGGGCTTTTCCACCGACGTTCCGCTCACCGCCTCCAGCTTCGGCAGGCGCGCCGGGCCGCTCTCCTGCTCGAAGACCAGCTCCCGCTCCAGCGCCTCGCCCGCGACGCGCAGCCGGCGGATGCCGCCGCCGTATACGCGGAATGGGATCCGGAACGCCGTCTCGCCCCCCGCCTCGCAGAAGACGAACCCGCGGCCCAGACAAACGTCCCCGTCCATGACGCGCAGCTCGGCGCTGCCCCTGGCGCCGAGGCTGCGCAGGCGGCCCGTCAGCACAAAGCCGCCAGCCCCGTCGGGCCCGGTCTCACAGCCGCAAAGCGCGCCGCGGACGGTCTCCGCCGTCATGGACGGCGGAGCCGCAGCGGGATCCGTGCCCCAGCCGTTGTCCGGATCCGCGGTCATCTCCAGCTCCAGCATGCCGCCGGCCTCGATCTCCTCCCAGGACAGCCACACCTTGTCCAGCGGCGCGCCGTTGAGGCGGGCCGCCGCGATGTACACGTTGTCCTCGTTGAAGCCCCGGCTCTCGATGCGGAACACGCCGCCCTTGGTGCGGAACGCGACCGAGCGGAACATGGGCGTCGTCAGCACGTAGATCGCGTCGCTGGGGTTGGCCGGATAGAGGCCGCAGGCCGCCAGCGTGTACCACGCGGACATGGCGCCCGAATCGTCCTCGCCGTGCAGGCCGTTGGGCGTGTTCCAATAGTTGTTCACCAGACAGTCCCGCACCAGCTTCTGGGTCTTGGCGGGAGCGCCGGCATAGCAGTACAGAAATGGCACCTGAAGGCTCGTCTCGTTTTCATAGTTGAACAGGCCCCGGGCGAAAAACTCGTCCAGCCGCCGGACGAACTCGGCCCGGCCGCCGACGTGGTTGATCAGCCCCTGGACATCGTGGGGCACGAAGAAGGTGTACTCCCAGGACGTGCACTCGCAAAAGCCGTTCTTGAACGAGTCCGCCGGGTTGAAGTCGGCGAAAAAGCTGCCGTCGCCGTTGCGCGGGCGGATGAAGCGCGTCTCCGGGTCGAACAGGTTCTGCCAGTTGGACGCCCGCTTCAGGAAAAAAGCTTCGTCCCCGTCCCGCCCCAGCAGACGCGCGGTCCGGGCCGTGCACCAGTCCGACCAGGCCACCTCCATGGTCCGCGAGGCGCTGAAATTGCCGGCGCCGGGGCGCGGATCGTCCATGTGGTAATAGCCGTCCCGCACATAGTCCAGCGTGGTCCCCAGACCAGGCCGGTCCGGATTCTGCTCCAGCGCGGTCTTTTTCATGGCCTCGAAGGCCAGCGCCAGGTCAAAGTCCCGATACCCGTGGTTCCACGCGTCCAGGATGACCGGCACGGCGTTGTGGCCGATCATGACCTCGCCGACGCCGCTGGCGGGCGAAGTCGCCATGGGCAGCCAGCCGCCCCGGCGATAGATCTCCAGAAAGGTCTCCACCATGTCGGAGACCCGCTCGGGCTCCACCAGCGCCGCCAGCGCGTGGGTGGTTCGGGCCGTGTCCCAAAGGGCCCAGTCCTCGCTGTAAAAGCCGCGGACCGACCGCACCGTCTCCGCCCGGCCCGATGCGCCGGTGCAGTACACCCCGTTCTCGTTGACGTCCACCGGCGCGTTGGCCGCCCGGTACATGGCGGAATAGAACTTGACCTTTTCCGTCTCGTTCCGGTCCTCCACGCGGATGCGGGAGAGATAGTCCTCCCAAAGGTCCCGGCAGGCCGTGACGGCTTCGTCGAAGGACAGGCCCGCGGTCTCGAACTCCATGTTCCTGCGCGCCTGTTCCGCGCTGACGTACGAGATCCCGACCCGCACCTCGACGGTCTCGCCGTCGGCCGAGTCGAAATCCAGGATCACGCCGCCGCTCATGCGGTCGGCTTTGACGTCCAGCTCGCCGACGCCCTCCCGGACCTCGCCGCCCGCCCAGACGCCCCAGGCGTCCGCCCCGCGGGAAAACTTCGCGCAGAAATAGGCGGGATAGTGCCCCCCGCGGGACGCGTACTCCGCGCCGCCCAGCACCGTGTCGGCACCGTCCAGCCGCGCCCGGACGCCGAAGCACAGGTTCTTGCCGCCCAGCGTGTGTCCCAGATCGATCAGGATCCGGTTCCGGCCCCCCGTGGTGAACGTATAGCGGTGCAGGCCGCAGTGGGCCGTGGCCGTCAGCTCGGCCTCCACGGCGTATCGCTCCAGCCAGACGCGGTAGTACCCCGCGAAGGCGTTCTCGTTGTCGTGGGAAAAACGGGACGCGCGCTCGAACTCTTCGGTCAGCAGCGGCCCGTTGACCGGCGACAGCATGATGTTGCCCCGGCCGCCGCTTCCGCCGGCGCCCTCCTGATGCAGATGAACGAACCCCAGTATCTCCGTGTCCAGATAGTCGTACCCGGCGTTGGGAAGCGTTTTGGTGTCCGGCCCCAGCTTGACCATGCCCCGCGGGACCTGCGGTCCCACCAGCGCATGGCCGGAGCCCTGAGTCCCGATGAAGGGGTCCACATATTCCACACAGCGCTTGACTGACATTCCGCGCACCTCGCTCAAAAAGCTTTTTTTCATTATAGCACAGCGGAACGGTCTTTGTAAACCGTTCCGCTGTCTTTTTCCGTTTTTGTCCGCGCCCGGGCCGAAGCCCTCCGCGCGGTCCGCGTCAGCGCGCCGGAAGCTCTTTTTTCCGGCGCATCAGACTGACCGCCGCCAGTCCCGCCGCCGACAGGACCTCGGCGGCGCCGGACCCGTAAAAGGAGACGGTGAACAGCGTCTGCGCCGCCGGACCGCTCTCCAGCCCCGCCAGCGCAGCCAGCATGATCCCCAGCGCGGCGGCCGCCGCCCAGCACAGACCCGCCGTCAGCCCGGCGCACCGGTCCAGCGCGTCCCGGCCTTTTTTCCGGCGCGGTCCGCC
>JAEERN010000184.1 GCA_016285815.1 Clostridiales bacterium | reverse complement strand
TTCGCCGGGGCACCGGGAGCCGCCGGGACCGGAGCCGGCGCAGAAGCCGCCGACCCGGCCGGAGCGTTTTTCCGGGGCAAAAACGCCAGGATCACCAGACCCAGCCACCCCAGCAGACCGAACCACTTGAACCCCGGGGCCAGCCCCTTGTCGGCGGCCAGATGCCGGCCCGCCGCGACGCCGACGATCATCTGCGCCGCGATGACGCCGACGCAGAACAGCCAGAGGACGATGCCGAGGAGAACGGCAAGAAAACCGGTCGGAACATTCATTGTATACGCACCCCGTCTTTTCCTTTTGGTTTTTCTATATTATACTCCCCCGCCGCCCGCCTGTCAATCCGCCCCACGGGAAAGCTTTCCCGCCGCGGCGCCGGATTGACAGCCGCGCCGAAAAAGTCTATAATGGTCTCAAAAGCCAGTTTTCGAAAGGAGAACGAACATGACGATCGATCTGCAGCGGATCCCGGACGACAGCTTCGTCGTCTGCGACGGCGGACCCGCCGCCGACGCCGCGATCCGCTTTGAACCGGAAGCGCGCGGCCTGTCCGTCTATCTCCGGGCGGTCTCCGACCGGCCGAAATTCGTCTGCCTGCGCTGGAACTTCCGGACGGACGTCCCCGTCCGCGTGCTGGGCGACCAGTGGGAGCGCGCCTATGCCGACCTGGGCTGGAAGGGGCTCGACGGCGAGCGCTTCCTCCCGTGGTACTTCCTCGCCGCCTTTGAGGACGGCGTCGCCGGCTGCGGCGTCTCGGTGCGGCCCGCGGCCTTCGTCAGCTTCGAATACGACGCCTCCGGCGTCTCGGCGTGGTTCGACGTGCGCTGCGGCGCGGCGGGCGTGGCTCTCGGCGGCCGCGAGCTGTGCCTGGGCACGGTGATCTCCCGCAGTTATCCCGGCGCCGACCCCTTCGCCGCGGCCTGCGCCTTCTGCCGGGAGCTCTGTCCGGACCCCCTGCTGCCCAAATTCCCCGTCTACGGCGGGAACAACTGGTATTACGCCTACGGCCGCAGCTCCGCGCCTGAGATCCTGGGCGACACAGAGCTCGTCGCCGCGCTGGCCGAGGGACTGTCCAACCGCCCCTTCATGGTCATCGACGACGGGTGGGAGGTGAACTCCGTCGCCGGGCCGTGGCGGCCCAACGAGCGGTTCGGCGACATGCGCGCGCTGGCGGACGCCATGCGCGCCAAGGGCGTCCGCCCCGGCATCTGGATCCGACCGCTCCACGACCCTGAATACGCCGCGGCCCATCCGGACCATCTGCTGCGGGGCGAGTTTCTGGACCCCACCGTCCCCGAGGCCGCGGAGCACGTCCGCCGCACGGTGGAACAGGTGCGGGACTGGGGCTATGAGCTGATCAAGCACGACTTCACCACCTTCGACCTGTTCGGCGAATATGGGAACGTGCTCAACGGCGTGATCTCCATCTGGCCCGGCTGGACCTTCCACGACCAGACCAGGACCGGCGCCGAGATCGTGCTGGACCTGTACCGTCTGATCCGCGCCGCGGCGGGAGATGCCGTCGTCATCGGCTGCAACACGGTGTCGCATCTGGCGGCGGGACTGGTCGAGGTCAACCGCATCGGAGACGATACCAGCGGCACCGACTGGAACCGGACCCGGGCCATGGGCGTGAACACGCTGGCATTCCGCCTTCCCCAGAACCGCGCCTTTTACATGGCCGACGCCGACTGCGTCGGCGTCATCCCGGGCCGCCTCGACTGGTCGCTCAACGGCCAGTGGGCCGAGCTTCTCTCCCGCAGCGGGACGCCTCTGTTCCTGTCCTGCCCGCGCGGCGGCCTGACGCCGGATCAGTTCGATGAGATGCGCCGGGCCTTCGCCTTTGCCTCGCGCCAGACGGACGTCGCCGTGCCGCTGGACTGGACGTGGAACGCCGAGCCGCAGGATTGGCTCATCAACGGCGAAAAGAAGAGTTTCGACTTCGTGGGCGCGTCGGTCCCGCGGCTGCTCTTCCGCCGCTATCTCGGCGGCGAGAGCGTTGGGCGGGACTGATCCCTCCCCGCTGGAAAGGAAGAGAACCGTGAAAGACACGATCCGCTTTGCCCGCAGGAACGCCGTGATGATCGCCCACCGAGGCCTCAGCGGCATCGAGACCGAAAACACCGCCGCCGCCTTCGTCGCGGCGGGCAACCGCAGCTACGGCGGCATCGAGACCGACGTCCACCGCACGGCGGACGGACAGTTCGTCGTGATCCACGACGACCGCACCGGCCGCGTCTCCGACGCGGATCTGCCCGTGGAAGAGACCGAGTTTGCCGTCCTCCGGCAGCTGACCCTGCACCGCCCCGGCGAGACCGCCTCCCGCTGGGACCTTCGCATCCCGACGCTGGACGAATATCTGGCCCTCTGCCGCACCTACGGCAAGCTGGCCGTGCTGGAGCTGAAAAACCGCTTTTCGCCGGAGGACGTCGGGCGGATCTGCGCCCGCGCCGGGGCGTCCGGCTGGCTGGAGCACGTGATCTTCATCTCGTTCTGTCTGGAGAACCTGACGGATCTGCGCCGTCTGCTGCCGGACCAGCCGGTCCAGTTCCTGACCGGCGAGGGGAACGAGGCGCTGCTGGACCGGCTTCAGGCCCTCGGCTTCGGGCTGGACCTGCACTATCCGGCCCTGACCGAAGAGCTGGCCGCCGCGTGCCGCCGGCGCGGGATCCCGCTGAACGTCTGGACGGTGGACGACCCCGCGGACGCCGAGCGGCTGGACCGCTGGGGCGTGGACTTCATCACCAGCAACATCCTGGAATAGCCCCCCTCGCCGGGCGCGAACAGCCCCGCCGGGCGCGGAACGCGCCCGGCGGGGCTGTCTTATTATTTTGGGGGACCGCCGCGTCACTTGGCCGTGGCGCTCACCGCGGTGTTGTGGCTGGACAGGTACTTCGAATACTGCGCCACCACGTAATAGCTGTACGTCTTGCCGCCGGTCACCGTCCGGTCCACGTAGGCCAGCGTCCGGCTGGTGCCGATCTTCTCGTAACTGCCGCCCGGTGCCTTGCGCCAGATATTGTACAGCGTGGCCCCCGGCACGGTCTTCCACGTCAGCTTGATGCCCGAAGCGTAGGCCTTGATGGTCGTCTCCGGTGCGGCCAGGCGCACGATCTTGGCGCTTTCTTCGCTCGAGGAGGTGTAGATGGTGTCCTGGCAGACCGCCTTGAGCTTATACTGGTACACCACGCCGGATTCCGCTTGTTTGTCGATATAGCTGGCCTTATGGGAATGGCCGATCTTTATGAAGCCTCCGCCGTCCTCCGAGCGCCAGATATCATACCGGTCCGCGCCTTTGACCTCCGCCCAGGTCAGCTTCACGCCGGAAACGGCGTTGACCGGCTTCGGTGCTTCGGGTCTTTCCAGCCACAGCATCGACAGCGTAGTGGAATACGGGCTGTAGACCTTGCTCACCTGCGCCCGGATGCGGTAATAGTACTCCGTGCCCGCCTCGGCCGTCTTATCCGTATAGGTCAGCGAACGGGACGAGCCGATGTTCTCCCAGCTGCCGCCCGGTGCCTTGCGCCACACGTTGTACTTCGTGGCGTAGGACACGGCGTCCCAGTTCAACCGGATCCCGTTGCCCAGCGACGTGAGCCACATCCTCGGTTTGTCCAGACCCCAGAAGACCTCCGCGCTGATGCCGTAATCCCAATCGTCCGACCAGCCAGCCGGCTTCGAGTTGGCCAGACACCGGATCTTCTCCAAACCGCTGCAGCCGCTGAAAGCATAGCCGCCGACAGTCTTCACCTTATAAGGGATCACAATGGAGGTGAGCGATTCGCAACCGTAGAAGCCATCGCTGCCGATGCTGGTCAGGCTGACGGGAAGCGACACGCCGGTCAGCTTCGGGCAATAGCTGAACGCCTCGCTGCCGATTTCCTCCAGTCCCTCGTTGAACGTCACGGTCTCGAGGTTGTCGCATGCGTAAAATGCCCAGTCGTCGATTTTGGTCACACTGCTCGGGATATAGATCTCGGTCAGATTGTCACAATCGGCAAACATGCTGTTGGAAATATACTCCACACCATCCCAGAGAACCACCGTTTTCAATCCGCTGCAACGGAAGGCATCCCGACCGATGACCTCTACGGTGCTGAAGATCTCAATGGATTCCAGGCTCTCGCAGTTCCTGAAAGCAGAGTCGCCAATCTCATCCACTCCGAACGGGATCTCCACGGATGTCAAAGCGTAACAACAGTTAAAGGCTTCCACACCGATGACGTCCAACGTGTCAGGGAGCACCACTTCGGTGATCTTGTCGCAGTAATAAAAGGCCATTTTTCCAATGGCTGTGACGGGATAGTCTCCGATGTAATCCGGGATCACCAGCTTGCCGGATGCGCTGTTGTCACAATCGGTGATCGTCACCTCTCCGTTCGCCACGGTATATGTGTATACCCCGTAGGTCGACGCATGCGTCTCACCGCGAAGTCCCGGCAGCAGCGCCGCCGCCCCCGCCAGAAGCAGCACCGCCAGCAAAATGGCCGCGATTCGGATCGCCGGATTCCGTTTTTTTGTCTGGAACATGATGGATACCGCCTTTCTCCTGTCTTTTCGCCGGTCTTGTTTCCCGGCAGTTTTTCTTGTCTCCATTATACCGTTCTTTTTCTGAAATCGCAAGCGTTTTTTTGAATTCTCTTAAAAACCGAAAACTTTCTTTTTGCGCGCTGTTTTCGCCGCCGTGCGCAAAGGCCCCGCCGGGCGCGGAACGCGCCCGGCGGGGCCGGTCTTTTTTATGGGGGTCGCCGTGTCACTTGGCCGTGGCGCTCACCGCGGCGTTGTGGCTGGACAGGTACTTCGAATACTGCGCCACCACGTAATAGCTGTACGTCTTGCCGCTGGTCACCGTCCGGTCCACGTAGGCCAGCGTCCGGCTGGTGCCGATCTTCTCGTAGCTGCCGCCCGGCGAGGCGCGCCAGATATTGTACAGCGTCGCCCCCGGCACGGTCCCCCAGGTCAGCTTGATGCCCGAGACGTAGGCCTTGACCGTCGTCTCCGGCGCAGACAGATACACGGTCTTCGCCTCTGCGCCCAGGGCGCTGTAAAAGTCCGAATACCGCGCCTTGACCGCGTACCGATAGGTCTTGCCGGACTCGGCGGTCTTGTCCGTAAAGCTTGCCGTCCGGCTTTCGGCGAGCTTGACGAAGGACCCGCTCCCCTCGGCGCGCCAGACGTAGTAGAGGCTCGCGCCGGTCACCTTGCCCCAGCTCAGCTTCACACCGGCCACGCCGTTGACCGCCGTCGGCGCCGCCGGGGCGGTCAGCCACCGGGCCGGGACCGCCTCCGTATACGAGCTGAACGCCTTGCTCACCTGGGCCTGGACGCGATAGGAATACGCGGTCCCCGCCGCGGCCGCGGCGTCCGTATAGCTGCCGGTGCGGGAATACCCGACGTTCTCCCACTCTCCGCCGGCGGTCCTGCGGAACACGTTGTACTTCGTGGCTCCGTCGGACAGCTTCCAGCTCAGCTGGATCCCGCCCGCGGTCAAAGCCTTGGCCTTCAGACCCGTGGGGGCCGGGATCCGGCCCCAGCGCACCGCCGGCCCGGCCTCGTTGTCCCCGACCCAGTCGGCCGCCCAGCCGGCCGGGCGCGACGCGGCGACGCACCAGATGTTCTTCAGCGACCCGCAGGCGGTAAAGACCTCGCTGTCCATGGCCGTCACGCTCTGCGGCACGACGGCGGACCTGATCCCGCCGCACTCGCGGAACGCCCACATCCCGACAGTCTTGACCTTCGCCGGGATCACGATCTTCGTCAGGCTCTCACAGCCGAAAAACGCGCTCTGACCGATCCGCTCCAGCCCCGCGGGAAGCGCGGCCGTCTTCAGCGAGGAACAGAAGGCGAAGGCCTCGTCGGACAGCGTTTTCAGCGTGGAGGGCAGGCTGACGCTCTCCAGCGCCGCACAATCCCGGAACGCCGACGCCCCGATCTCGGTCACCCCTTCGGGGACGACTGCCGACGTCAGCTTCGCGCAGCCCCAGAACGCCGTCGGCCCGACGGCGCTCAGGCCGACGGGCAGCGTTACGGAGGTCAGGCGCGAACACCCCAGAAACGCCCCCGTGCCGAGGACGTTCAGCTTTTTGGGCATCGAAACGGTCTTCAGGGACGTACAGTGGGAAAAAGCGTACTCCTCGATCGCCGTCACGCCGGCCGGCAGCGCGGCGGAGGTCAGCGCGGAACAGCCGCTGAAGCACTGGTCCCGGATCACGGTCAAGCCCGCCGGGAGCGTCACGCTCTTCAGCGCGGTGCACCCCTGGAACGCGCACCGTCCGACGTCGGTGACTCCGGCCGGCAGCGTCACCGACGTGATCTTGCCGCAGGAGGAAAACGCGTTGTCGCCGATGGCGGTCACCGGACAGCCGCCCAGCTTGGCCGGGACCGACAGCGCGCCGGCCGCCTCGCTGTCGCACCGGAGGATCGTCGCCTCGCCGCCGGCCGTGCTGTAGGTGTACACGCCGCTGGTCTCCGCGCGAGTCCGCCCGCCCAGCACCGGCACAAGCGCCAGCGCCAGCAGCAGCGCCA
>JAEERN010000183.1 GCA_016285815.1 Clostridiales bacterium | reverse complement strand
TGGGGTACGGCATGTGGCGCGGCACGGAGGCGGACGAGATCGTCCACCGGCTGGTGGACGGCGCCTCGCCGGTCTATCGCACCGACGGCGGCGAGGTCCTGGCGGACCCCGCGGTGGCGGAGAAGATCGAGGCGGAGCCGCTGGCCGACGGCAGCCGCCGGTATACCGTGACCCTGCGGAGCGACCTCACGTGGAGCGACGGCACGCCCGTCCGGGCGGAGCAGTACGTGGCGTCCATCCTGTTCTTTTCCCTGCCCGGGGCGGAGGAGTGCTCCGATCCCCCCGGAGCGAGGCTGGTCGGCGCGGCGGACTTCGCGGAGACGGGCCTGTTCTCCGGGGTCCGGCTGTTGGGCGAGAATGTGTTTTCCGTCACGGTGGCGGCGCAGTTCGTGCCCCTGACGGCAGAGCTTCGCTATCTGGACGTCTCGCCGATGGACACGGCGCTCTGGCTGCCGGAGGACGTGGCGGTGGTGGATTCGGAGGAGGGCTGCGCCTTTGAGCCCGCGCTGGACAAAGAGGACTTTTACGCCGCCGTGGGCGGCGCGCGCACGGCGGAGGGGCCCCGGCGGGCCACCGGCCCCTATTCCTTCGCTGGGTTCGAGGACGGGCGGGCCGTTCTGGTCCGGAACGCGGCGTACCGCGCCCGGTCCGAGAGCGAGCGGCCGGTCATCGACCGGCTGGCGTTCGTCGAGACGGACGGCAGCCTGTCGGCGCTGGAGAACGGCTATGCGGATATCCTGATCGGCCTGCGGGACGCGTGGAGCGCCGCGCAGACCGCGGCGGCCGGCGGGGCCGGCGTTTCGGTCTACGGCGGCGAAACGCTGACGGAGCTGGTGCTGCAGTGCGATTTCGGACCCACGAGCCGGGTCGAGGTGCGCCGGGCGCTGGCCTATCTGGCGGACCGGGAGACTCTGGCGCCGAAGATGTGCGGCGACGGGGCCCTCGTGCCCGCCGGGACGTGGAGCGATTCGCTGTGGATGAGCCGCGAGACGGAGTTCTCGTTCTACGCCCCGGGCCGGGACAGCGCGGTCGGCGCGCTGGTGGCGGGGGGCTGGAACCTCAACGCCCAGGGGCAGAGCTATACCGCGGGCCTGCGGTACCGCGCGGTCACGGCGGCGGAGGCCGAGAACTGTCCGGACACGGTGGTGCTGGACGACGGACGGATCCTGATGCCGCTGATCCTGCGGATGGCCTGCGGCGCCGACGAGTCCGGCCACGCCCTGTTCCTGGCGGATCTGGCGCGGTCGGCCGAGGCCGTCGGCATGCTGATCCAGACGGAGAGCCTCGGCGCGGCGGAGATGCGGGACCGCCTTGCCCGGAACGCGGCGGCGGCCGTCGGCTATGCCAAGCCCCTCTACCACGGGTTCGTGGTCGAGTCGCCCGTGTCCTTCGACGGAGATTTTTCCGCGCGCTGGACCTCTGACTGGCGCGCGGTGTCCGAGGGGCGCAACCCGTGCCGTCTCTTCGACGTCGAACTGGACCGCCTGGCCGTGGGCCTGACCTACGGCGCGGAGAGCCGCGAGGAGATGCTGGACCTGTGGCGGAGCTATACCGCCCGGTGGATGTCGCTGGCGCCGGAGATCCCGCTGGGGCGCGAGGCCGTGTGCGACGTGTACGCGCCGGGTCTGAAGGGGTACGAGGCCACGGACCTGCGGGGCTTTGCCCGGGCGGTGCTGTCCGCGTGGATCGAGGCGGATTGACGGTCCGTTTCCCCGGAAAAACGAAGAAAAGCGCCGGAGCCGTTTTCGAAAAGACGGCTCCGGCGCGGCGTTTTGCGCGGGATCGGCGGGGGGAGAGGGCGGGACGGATCAGTCCATCAGGCCGCAGACCAGATCGGAATAGGCCGTGGGATCCTCCAGCGGAAGCCCCGCGATGAGCAGCGCTTGGGCGTAGAGGATGCGGGCGTACTTTTCGGCCTTGGCGCGGTCCGAGGCGAAGGCGCCGGACAGGGCGGCGAAGGCCGGGTGCGCCGCGTTCAGCTCGAGGACGCGGTTGGCCTTGGGTTTTTCCTCGCCGGGCAGCGAGGCGAAGTATTTTTCCATCTCGATGGTCAGGCCGCCCTCGGCGGTCAGAAAGACCGGATGGCTCTTGAGCTTGCGCGAGATGCGGACCGCCGAGACGCGGTCGCCCAGCGTCTCCTTGACGAAAGCCAACAGGTCGGCCGAGGACTTTTCCGCCTCTTCGGCCTTTTCCTTTTCGGCGGCGTCCTCCAGCGCTTCGTCGTCGGCGTCGGCCGAGCGGAACTCGGTCTCGCCCACCTTGCCCAGCAGCTCGACGACGAACTGGTCCACGTCGTCGGTGAGACAGAGCAGGTCGAAGCCCTTGTCGCGGATGCGCTCGGCCTGGGGCAGCGCCTCGATCTTGGACACGCTCTCGCCGCAGGCGTAGTAGATGTGCTTCTGTCCCTCGGGCATGGCGGCGACGTATTCGTCCAGCGTCACCATCCCCTTTTTGTTCAGCGAGTGGAACAGCAGCAGGTCGGACAGCAGCTCCTTGTGGGCGCCGTAGTCGCTGACCACGCCGTATTTCAGCTGAAGACCGAAGACGCGGAAGAAGCGCTCGTATTTTTCCCGGTCCTTCTCCAAAAGGGATTTCAGCTCGCGCTTGATGCGCTTTTCCAGACTGGTGGCGATGGTCTTCAGCTGGCGGTCGTGCTGGAGCAGTTCGCGGCTGATGTTCAGAGACAGGTCGTCGGAGTCCACCACGCCCTTGACGAAGCGGAAGTGGTCCGGCAGCAGATCGGCGCAGCGGTCGATGATGAGGACGCCGCTGGAGTAGAGCGACAGCCCCTTTTCGAACTCGCGGGAGTAGTACCCGAAGGGGGCGGAGGCCGGAACGAACAGCAGCGCCTTGTAGGAGGTCAGGCCCTGGACGTCGGCCCGAATCAGCGTTAGCGGATCCTCGGTCTCATAGTATTTTTCCTTGTAGAAGGCCACGCAGTCCTCGTCGGAGGCCTCGTCCTTCGAGCGCTTCCAGATGGGAACGCGGCTGTTGATCGTCTCCTCTTCGGTATAGCTCTCGTAGTCCGTCTTTTTTTCGCCGTTCTCCTCGGTCTCCACCGGGCGGGTCTTGGGCACGTCCATGACGATGGGGAAGCGGATGTAGTCCGAATACTTTTTGACCAGTCCGCGGATCCGGTAAAAGTCGAGGAACTCGCTGTACGACTCCTCCTCGGTGTCCTCCTTCAGCGTCATGATTACGTCGGTGCCGAAGCCGTCCCGTTCCGCGGGCGAGACGGTATAGCCGTCCGATCCGTCGGACTCCCAGCGGAAGGCCTCGTCCGAGCCGAAGGCCCGGCTGATCACGGAGACGGACGAGCTGACCATGAAGGCGGAGTAGAAGCCGACGCCGAACTGGCCGATGATGTCCACGTCCGGGACGGAGTCGCCGTCCAGACCGTTTTTAAAGCGGAACGAGCCGCTGCTGGCGATGGTGCCCAGATTGGTCTCCAGCTCGTCGGCGGTCATGCCGACGCCGTTGTCCGAGACGGTGATGGTCCGGGCGGAGGGGTCCAGCCGGATGCGGATGCGAAGATCGTCCGGGCCGAGGCCGACGGAGTCGTCCGTCAGTGCGCGGTAGGCCAGCTTGTCCAGCGCGTCGCTGGCGTTGGAGATGATCTCGCGCAGAAAGATCTCCCGGTGGGTGTAGACCGAGTGGATCATCATGTCCAGAATGCGTTTGGATTCGGTTTTGAATGCTTTTTTTCTCATGACAGAAAGGGCTCCTTTCCACAGGCTCCCCCTATTATACGACGAAAGTTAGGAAAAGTCAAGAAGAGGTTGGGGCGGTTGACAAAGCGGCGGAAAAGGGCTATACTATGCTGTGACTGTACCGTCCGGAAGGTCCGGAAAAACCGGAGAAAACAGCGGGAGGCGAACAGAATCATGCGGTTCACAATACTGGGAAGAACGGGGCTGCGCGTGTCGGCCATGGGCTTCGGCGGGATCCCAATCCAAAAGCTCAAGGCCGCGGACATGCCGGGGCTTTTCGACGCGCTGGCCGCGGCGGGCGTGAACTATGTGGACACGGCCCGGGGCTATACCGTCAGCGAGGAGTACATCGGCATCGCGCTGCGCGGCCGGCGGGACCGGTTCGTCCTCGCCACCAAGAGCATGGCGCGGGACCGCGCCGGGATGGCACGCGACATCGAGACCAGCCTGAAGAACCTGAAGACCGACTACATCGATCTGTACCAGGTCCACAACCCCACGCCGGAGCAGCTGCGCGCCGTGTGCGCGCCGGGCGGCGCGCTGGAGGCGCTGATCGACGCGCGCAACGCGGGCAAGATCGGGCACATCGGTCTCACCGGCCACACGCTGGGCGTGTTCGACATGGCGCTGGAGCTTGGCTGGGTCGAGACCTTCATGTTCCCCTATAACGTGGTCGAGACCCAGTGCGAGGACCGTCTGGCGGCCCTTGCCGCCCAGGGGAAGGCCTTTATCTGCATGAAGCCGCTGGCCGGCGGCGCCATCGAGGACGCCCGCGCGGCCCTGCGGTTTGTGGCGGCCAACCCGCTGGTGACCGTGGCCATCCCGGGCATGGCCTCCGCCGAAGAGCTGACGGCCAATCTGGAGGCGTATCTGGATCCCTCGCCGCTGACCGAGGCCGAGAGGGAGACCTTCGGCCGGATCCGGCAGAAGCTGGGGAACGCGTTCTGCCGCCGCTGCAGCTACTGCGCGCCCTGCACCGTGGGGATCGACATCCCGTCGATCTTCACGCTGGAGGGCTATCTCGAGCGGTACGATCTGGGCGACTGGGCCCGCGCACGCTATGCGGCGCAGGCCCACCGGGCGGACGAATGCGTCCGCTGCGGCCTCTGCGAGAGCCGCTGTCCCTACGGGCTGCCCATCCGGGACATGCTGGCCCGCGCGGCCGAAAGGTTCGCCCGATGAGCGCCGAACGCCCCTATCCGTCCGTCACGGTCACCGAAAAGGGAGAACGCGCCCTGCGGGACGGGCACCCGTGGGTCTACGGGGACGAGGTGACCGCCGTCCGGGGTAAGCCGGAGGACGGCGGGATCGCGGACGTGTTCTCGAAAAAGGGCGCCTGGCTGGGCGCGGGGTTTTACAACGCCGCGTCCCGGATCCGGGTGCGGGTGCTGTCGCGGAACGCCAACGACCGCTTCGACGCGGCCTTTTTCCGCCGCCGCGCGGCTTATGCCGTGGACTACCGCCTTCAGGTCATGGGACCGGACTTCGGTTGCTGCCGTCTGGTCTTCGGCGAGGCGGACGGTCTGCCGGGCCTGACCGTGGACCGGTTCGGGGACGTTCTGGTGATGCAGACGGCCTGTCTGGGCCTGGAACAGCGCAAGGGGCTGGTGGCCTCGGAGCTGATGGCCGTCCTGCGCGGGCGCGGCCAGGAGATCCGCGCCGTCTACGAACGCAACGATCTGCCCGTGCGCGAAAAAGAGGGGCTGGCCCAGGGAAAGGGGTTCCTCTGGGGTGCCGGGGACGGGACGGTCCGCATCCGGGAGAACGGCCTGCTGTACGACGTGGACTATATCAACGGACAGAAGACGGGGTTTTTCCTCGATCAGAAATACAACCGCGCCGCCGCGGCGAAGCTGGCCCGCGGCCGGCGCGTGCTGGACTGTTTCACCCACACCGGGGCCTTTGCCCTGAACGCCGCCGCGGGCGGGGCGGAGCGCGTCACGGCCGTGGACGTCTCAGACGAGGCGCTGGACCGCGCCCGGGCCAACGCGGCGCTGAACGGGCTGGCCGTGGACTTTCAGAAGGCGGACGTGTTCGAGCTGCTGACCGGGCTGGACGAAGCGCGGCGGCGGGAGTTCGACTATATCATCCTGGATCCGCCGGCCTTCACCAAGAGCTCGTCCACGGTAGCCGCCGCCGCGGCGGGCTATCGCGAGATCAACCGCCGGGCCATGCGGCTCTTGCCCCGGGGCGGGTATCTGGCCACCTGCTCCTGCTCGCACTTCATGACCGAGCCGCTGTTCCGACGGACCCTGCGGGCCGCCGCGGAGGACGCGGGCGTGACGCTGCGCCAGATCGAGGCGCGGCGCCAGTCCCCGGACCACCCCATCCTGTGGGGCGTGCCGGAGACGGACTATCTGAAATTCTATCTGTTCCAGGTCGTATAGCGCGGCATGATCCACACCTTCGACGAGGAACTGAAGAGCCTGTTCGGGCGAAAGGTCTGGAAGCTGACGCTGGACGCGGGCCGGACCTGTCCCAACCGGGACGGGACCTGCGGGACCGGCGGGTGCGCCTTCTGCGCGGGCGGCGGACGCTTTGCCGCCGCCGGGGACGAGCCCGACGAACAGCTGGCCCGGGCCCGGGCCGTTCTGGGGCCCAAGGCGGACGGCGCCGGGTTCCTGGCGTATTTCCAGAGCGGCACCAACACCTACGCCCCCGTCGACGAGCTGCGCCGGAGCTTTTGGGGGGTCCTGGCCCGGCCGGAGATCCTGGGGCTCTGCATCGGAACGCGGCCGGACTGTCTGCCGGACGGGGTGCTGGCCCTGCTGGAGGAGCTGGCGCGGGTCAAGCCGGTCTGGGTCGAGCTGGGGCTGCAGACGGCCTCGGACGAGGCCGCCGCGGCCTTCGGGCGCGGCTATGCCACCGAAGTTTTCGACCGGGCCATGGAGGCGCTGGCCGGGACCGGCGTCCGGCGCGTGGTCCACGTCATCGCCGGCCTGCCGGATGAGCCGGAGGACGGCGCGCTGCAGACCGCGGCGCATGCGGCCCGCTTTCGCCCGGAGGGGATCAAGTTCCACGTGCTGAACGTGCTGCGCGGCACGCCCATGGAGGAGCGGTTCCGCCGGGGCGAGGTCCCGGTCATGAGCCGGGAGCGGTACGTGGCGCTGGTCTGCGACTGCATCCGGCGTCTGCCGCCGGAGACGGCGATCCACCGCCTGACCGGGGACGGGGACAAGCGCCTGCTGATCGCGCCGGCGTGGGCCGCGGACAAAAAACGCGTGCTGAACGCCTTCGCCGCGGCGCTGGCGGACGTTCGGCAGGGAGAAGCCTGGAAAGGGGAGAGCGCGGGATGACGGAGTACACGGGGGCCTTCGGCCTGACGGTCCGCGAGGTGGGCCGCGAGAGCAGCAGAAGGATCCTGGTCACGGGCGTGGTCGAGGGCGACCGCCTGTACCGCTCGGACGCACTGGAGGCGGTCACGGAGCGCGGCCGGGTCACGGCCTGCGTCCAGGCCATCCGCGTGGGGCGGCGGCGCGTGGACTGCGCCGATCCGGGGCAGGAGGTCACGCTGACGCTGCCCGGCGTGAAGCGGGACGCCGTGGTCCCCGGGACCCGGTTCTGCCGCTCGGCTCTGGTGGGCTGGGGCGGCGCGCCGCTGGGCGAGGAGATCGAATTCCCCGTCAACACCCTGCTGCTGCGCCGCGCCCGGAGGCACTATCTGCGTCTGAGCCCCGAGCGGCGGGCGCTGCGGCCCGTGCGCATCGGGGGCGCGCTGACGGCGCTTTTGGCGCTGTTCCTGATCTACCGCTGGACGTTGACGGCCCTTTCGGCCCGGACGGCGCTGGGCCCGGGGCTGGACGTGACCGTCGCGCTGATCGCGGCGGCCGCGCTGGCCGCGCTGACGGTCTTTGTCACCTTTCGCCTGGGGCGGCGCGCGGCGCTGAGGCGGTTCTTCACCGGGCCTGCCCGGCTGACCGCCGAGGGCCTCGAGATCGACGGCCGCCCCGAGGAGAGCCGGAATGGCGAGCTGATCCGCAGCGAGATCGCCTTCGCGGACATCGACAGTCTGGAATACTACCCGCGGCTGGGGTGCGTCCGCATCGGCGCGCCGGTCTGCATGACCAAGTTCCGCGACGGCGCCGTGGTGGGGACCAAGTATGAAAACTCGCCGGAAAGGGCGTTCCTCACGTGCTTCCTCGTCTATATCGACAACGAGCTGTTCATGCGGGAGCTCTCCCGGCGCAGCGGCGTGCCGGTAGAGACGGTGAGCGCGGGACGCCCCGACGCGGACGGCACGCGGTTCTGACGCGTTTTTCCCTCAGGACGGCAGGATGGTCTTCCGGACCTTGTTCAGCGCCGTCTTTTCCAGCCGCGAGACCTGGGCCTGGCTGATGCCGATGGCCGCGGAGACCTCGGTCTGGGTCTTTCCCTGAAAAAACCGCATCTTCAGGATCTTCTGTTCGCGCTCGGCAAGCCGCTCCATGGCCTGTCCGAGCGCGATGCGTTCCAGCCAGGTCTCGTCGTTGTCGTCCGGGTCGCAGACCTGGTCCATGACGCAGAGCGGGTCGCTGCCGTCGGAATAGATGGGCTCGTAGAGCGAGATCGGCTCGCTGACGGCGTCGAGGGCGTCGACCACCTCGCGGCGGTCCACGCCCATGGCCCGGGCGATCTCGTCCAGATCCGGCTCCCGCTGGTTCTCCGCCGTGAGGCGCTCGCGGGTCTGGATGGTGCGATAGGCGGTGTCGCGCAGCGAGCGGCTGACGCGGATGGCGCTGTTGTCCCGCAGATACCGCCTCAGCTCGCCGACGATCATGGGCACGGCGTAGGTGGAAAAGCGCACGTCCAGCCCGGTGTCGAAGTTGTCGACGGCCTTCATCAGGCCGATGCAGCCCACCTGGAACAGGTCGTCCGGCGGCTCGCCCCGGTTGGAGAACCGGGCGATGACGGAAAGCACCAGGCGCAGGTTCCCCGCGATCAGCCGCTGGCGGGCCGCCCGGTCGCCGCCGTGGGCCAGCGGCAGCAGACGGTCGGTCTCTTCCGGCCGAAGGACCGGAAGCTCGGACGTGTCCACTCCGCAGATGACTACCTTGTTGTACTGCAAAACGCCGTCACGCTCCTTTCGCCCGGGCGCCGGCCCGGCACGGACTATTGTCCCCGAAACGGAGCGGGTTGATACAGCCGCGAAAAAATGCGTTGACAGCGCCGGGGACGCGTGCTATAATACGTCTGTCAGCTGAATAATGCTTGGTTCCGGTAGGTAAGGCTACTACGGGGATACGGATTGCTGCCGGGCAGCGGTGGAGACAGCGCTGTTTCGGTCAACAGGCGGGATCGAAAACAAGGTCCAGCTTAACGCAGTTACATGGCGACGCCGCCGCGCCCCGCGAAGCTAAAGCTTGAACGGTCCGGCAGACGCGTTTTTCCGCAGGCCGCGGAAAAACGCCTTCTGCAGAAGAGAAAGGCGGAACGCCCTTCCCTTTGCCGTTCGGACCGGCGGGGAGCGGGCGTTTTTTGGCGCTTTCGATTTTGATTCATTCCGGAATAACGGGGAAAGGCAGGGATCGTTGACATGGAAGACATGGGCGAGTTCAAGGAAAAAATCAGTGAGCTGCTCAAGCGAAAATGCTTTGTCGAGCTGCGCGAGCTGTTCAGCGGGACCGAGCCTCCCGATATCGCCGAGGCGCTGGGCGGGCTGTCCCGGGAAGAGAGGGCGCTGGCGTATCGCCTGCTGCCCAAGGAGACGGCGGCGGACGTCTTCGTCGAGATGGAGCCGGAGGACCGCGAGACGCTGGTCGACGTCTTCTCTGACCGCGAGATCAAGGACATCATGGACGAGCTCTACGCCGACGACGCGGCGGACATCGTCGAAGAGATGCCGGCCAACGTGGTGCAGCGTCTGCTCAAGAACGCCTCGGCCGACACGCGCAAGGAGCTGAACGAGCTGCTGAAGTATCCGGAAAACAGCGCGGGCAGCATCATGACCACCGAATACGTCAGCCTCAAGCGGGACATGACCGCCGACGAGGCCATCCGCTATATCCGCGAGGTGGCGCTGGACAGCGAGACGGTCTACACCTGCTATGTGACCCAGAACCGGCGGCTGTTGGGCGTCGTCTCCATCCGCGAGCTGCTGCTCATGCAGGACGACGCCGTGGTGGGGGACGTGATGAACGAGCACGTCATCGCGGTCTCGACCGGAGACGACCGGGAAGAGGCGACGGCGCTGTTCAACCGCTACGGCTTCATCGCCCTGCCCGTGGTGGACGCCGAACACCGGCTGGTCGGCATCATCACCGTCGACGACGCCATGGACGTCATCCAGGAAGAGACGGAAGAGGACTTCGCCAAGATGGCCGCCATCACGCCGTCGGACCGGCCTTATCTGCGGACGCCGGCGGTGAAGATCTGGGCGTCCCGCATCCCGTGGCTGCTGCTGCTGATGGTCTCGGCCACGTTCACGGGGATCATCATCACCGGGTTCGAGAACGCGCTGGCGGCGCAGGTGGTGCTGACCTCGTTCATCCCCATGCTGATGGACACGGGCGGCAACTCCGGCAGCCAGGCCTCGGTCACGGTGATCCGCGGCATCTCGCTGGGCGAGATCGAGTTCCGCGATCTGTTCCGCGTGGTCTGGAAGGAGTTCCAGGTCTCGATCCTCTGCGGCGTCACGCTGGCCGCCGCCACTTTCGTCAAGATCATGCTGGTGGACCGGCTTCTGATGCATTCGCCCATCTCGCCGCTGGTGGCGCTGGTGGTGTGTCTGACCCTGTGTCTGACGGTGTTCTGCGCCAAGCTGATCGGCTGTACGCTGCCGCTGCTGGCCAAGAAGCTGGGGTTCGACCCGGCGGTCATGGCCAGCCCGTTCATCACGACCATCGTGGACGCGGTGTCGCTGCTGGTCTATTTCGGCATGGCCACGGCGCTGCTGGGGCTCTGACCGGCGCCCGCGGGGCGGAGGAGGTCTCGCCGTGATCGAATTTCTCGGGAAAAAGCTGACCGCCGGGCGCGGCGGCATCGAGGCGCGCCGGATCTGGGGCGAGCTGTGTGGCTGGGCGGGCGTGGTCCTGAACCTGCTGCTGTGCGCCGCCAAGGCCGTCGCGGGGCTGACCGGCGGGTCGCTGGCCGTGACGGCGGACGCGCTGAACAACCTGACGGACGCGGGCTCGTCCGTCATCGGACTGGCGGGATTCCGGCTGGCGGCCAAAAAGCCGGACCGCGAGCACCCCTTCGGCCACGGCCGGACGGAGTATGTGGCCGGGTTCGTCATCGCGCTGGTCATCGTGGTGGTGGGGGTCGAGCTGGGCAAGAGCTCGATCGAGAAGATCCTGCGGCCCCAGCCGGTGGCGTTCACATGGCTGGCCTTCGGCGTGCTGGCCGCGGGCATCCTGGTCAAGCTCTATATGTTCGTCTACAACCGCCGGATCGGCCGGCGGATCGGTTCGCCGACCCTCTGCGCCGCGGCGCAGGACTCGCTGAACGACTGTCTCTCCACCGGGGCGGCCATGCTCTCTCTGGTGGTGCTGCGGTTCACGGGCTTCAACGCCGACGCCTATGCCGGCGCCGCCGTGGCGTTGTACATCCTCTGGTCCGGCGTCTCCGCGGCCAGAGAGACCTTCCGCCCGCTGCTGGGCGGCGCGCCGGACCCCGAGCTGGTCCGGGAGACCGAACGGATCGTCCGCTCGTATCCAGGGATCGTCGGGATCCACGATCTGGTGGTCCACGACTACGGCCCCGGCCGGGTGATGATCTCACTCCACGCCGAGGTGCCGGAGAACGGAACCCTGACCGAGTGCCACGAGATCGTGGACCGCGCCGAGCAGGAGCTGACGGAAAAGCTGGGCTGTCCCGCCGTGATCCACATGGACCCCGTGGCGCACAGCGATCCGGAGCTGGACCGGGTCCGGGCGGCGGTGGCCGACATCACCGCCGGGTGGGGCGACGGCTATACGTTCCACGACTTCCGGATGGTGCGGGGCGAGGAGCAGACCAACATCCTCTTCGACGTGGTGGTCCCCTTCGACGGTCCCGTCTCGCCGGAAGAGGCCGCCCAGACGCTGTCGCTGGCGGTCCGGGGCGTCGACCCGCGGTACCGCGCCGTCATCCGCGTCGACCGGCCGTATCTCTGACCGTTTCACCGCCGCAGGCCCCCGCCGGGGAGCCTGCGGCGGTTCGTCGTGTCCGGGAGGGCGGAAGCGGAGAAAAAAACGCCGGCCGCGGTTGCAAAGCGGCGGCCGGTGTGGTACAATAACGGAAGAATACCCGAGAAGAACGGAGGAGCGATTGCTGTGAGATTCGGAGTGTGTTATGATCTGAACCAGGTCGGGCTGCTGGAAAAGCTGGGGTTCGACTATATCGAGGGCCATGTGACCACGATCGCCGCCATGAGCGACGCGGAGTTCGAGGCGCTGGCCGAAAAGCTGGACGCGTCGTCCGTCAAATGCGAGGCCTGCTGCGTGCTGTTCCCGGGAAGCATCAAGGTCACGGGGCCGGACTACGACCGCAGACAGGTGACCGAATATCTGGACGGCGTCTTTCCGCGGCTGGAGCGGCTGGGGGTCAAGAGCGTGGTCTTCGGCAGCGGCGGCGCCCGGCGGATCCCCGACGGGTGGGACCGGGCCAAGGCGTGGCACCAGCTCATCGAGGTGGGCCGCATCCTGTCGGCCAAGGCGCTGGAGCACCGGTTCGACATCGCGCTGGAGCCGCTGAACGCGGGCGAGACCAACATCATCAACCTGCAGACCGAGGGCATGGAGCTGGTGACCGACATCGACCGCCCCGGCTTCCGCATCCTGAGCGACTATTACCACCTCTGGCTGGGCGGCGAGGGCCGCGCGGAGGTGGCCGCCTGCCGCGGCTGGATGCAGCACGCCCACATCTCCCACCCCGTCAGCCGCGGCAGTCTCACCGAGGACGACGGCGGCGATTACGACGTCTTTTTCGGCGGCCTGAAGGACTGCGGCTATGACGGCCGCATCAGCTATGAGGGAAAGCTCACCGATCCGGAGACCGAGCTGGCCCGGACGCTTTCCGTCATGAAGGCCGCCGCGGCGCGCGCGGGGCTTTGAGAAAAAGAGAAACAGGCGTCCCCGGCGGTCTTCCCCGCGGGGCACGCCGTGAAAAAAGGAGAGAAACCACCTTGTCACTGAGCATCAACGTCAAAAACGCCGCGTCCTTCGCGGACGTGAGCGCCGTGCTGGGCGAGCTGCCCGCCGCCCACGAGACCCTGACCGGGGGGACCGGGGCGGGAAACGACTTTCTGGGCTGGGTCGGCCTGCCGTTCCGCGTCGATCCGGAAGAGCTGGCCCGCATCAAGGCCGCCGCGGCGAAGATCCGCGCGGACAGCGACGTGCTGCTGGTCATCGGCATCGGCGGCTCGTATCTGGGCGCGCGGGCGGCCGTCGAGTACTGCGTCAGCCCCAACTACAACCTGGTCCGGGGCGACAGCCCTATGATCCTGTTCGCGGGCAATTCGCTGTCCGCGGCCCAGACGGCGGAGATCGCCGCTCTGCTCAAGGGAAAGGATTGGTCCATCAACGTGATCTCCAAGTCCGGCACCACCACGGAGCCGGCCGTGGCCTTCCGCATTTTCCGCGGCCTGCTGGAAGAGCGGTACGGCGCGGAAGAGGCCGCGCGGCGGATCTACGCCACCACCGACCGCGCCCGCGGCGCGCTGAAGACGCTGGCGGACACGCTGGGGTATGAGAGCTTCGTGATCCCGGACGACGTCGGCGGCCGCTATTCCGTGCTGACGCCGGTGGGCCTGCTGCCCATCGCCGCCGCGGGGATCGACGTGGACGAGATGCTGGCCGGCGCCCGCGCCATGGCCGAGCGGGCGGCCGCGCCGGGAGAGGACAACCCCTGCTGGCAGTACGCCGCGGCCCGGAACGCCCTCTACCGCGCGGGGTACACCACGGAGATCAACGCCGCTTACGAGCCGCGGTACCGCTATACCGCCGAATGGTGGAAGCAGCTCTACGGCGAGAGCGAGGGCAAGGACGGCAAGGGCATCTTCCCGGCCTCGGTGGACTTGACCGCGGACCTGCACTCCATGGGACAGTACATCCAGCAGGGGCTGCGCAACCTGTTCGAGACGGTGGTCTGCTTCGAGCGCTCCGGCAGCACGGTCTCCGTCCCCGGCTCGGAGGACAATCTGGACGGGCTGAACTTCCTGGCCGGCCGGACGCTGGACGAGATCAACGCCATGGCCGCCGCGGGCACCGCGCTGGCCCACGTGGACGGCGGCGTTCCGAACATCAAGGTCACCGTGGACGAGCCCTCGGCCCGAAGCTTCGGCGAGCTGGTGTACTTCTTCGAGTTCGCCTGCGGGCTGTCGGGGTATCTGCTGGACGTGAACCCCTTCAACCAGCCGGGCGTGGAGGCCTATAAAGTCAACATGTACGCGCTCATCGGCAAGCCGGGCTATGAGGACCGCCGGGCCGAGCTGGAAAACAGACTGTAACGGGAGGAAGACCCATGGCCAGACTTTTCGGACGCGACTATACCAGAAACGAGTTTTTGATGTACGCCGGGAACCCCTCGAACTTCGCCGGCGTCACCCCCATGACCTATACCGACGGCAAGGCCGCCGGCACGCGGGCGCTGGAGGTCCGGACGGGGACGGGCTTTGAGTTCACCTTGCTGCCGGACAAGTGTCTGGACATCCGCTCGCTGCGCTATCGCGGCGTGACGCTGTCCCAGTCGGCCAAAAACGGTCTGACCGGGAACCTGTGGGGCCAGCCCATCCCGGGGAACTTCCCCTCCTCGGTCTCCGGCGGCATGCTGTTCACCGCGGGCCTGCGGAACGCCGGGCCCGAGAGCGTCGAGCCCGACGGGACCTTTCACCAGTGCCACGGGAACATCGGCGTCACGCCGGCGGAGAATCTGTGCGCCAGAGCCTGGTGGGACGGGGACGAATACCGCATCGAGGCCAGCGGGACCATGCGCGAAAGCGCCCTGTTCGGCCACAACCTGATGCTGACCCGGACCGTTTCCACCAAGCTCGGCTCGGACGAGCTGGCGATCACCGACGTGCTGGAGAACCTCAACGGGCTGGACGAGGAGTTCTGCATCCTGTACCACTTCAACTTCGGCTTCCCGTTCCTGACCGAGGCGCTGAAGCTGGACTTCGGCCGCAACACCTGCCAGCCCCGGACGCCCCAGGCCGCCGCAGGCCTGGCCGAGGCCGAGCGCATCATCCATCCCGAGCTCGACTTTTTCGAGCACGTCTTCTTCCGCGCCATGGAGCCGGATCCGGACGGGTTCGCCCGGGTCCGGGCGGAAAACCCGCTGCTGGGCATCGGCGCGGAGATCGCCTATGAGGCGAAGAACCTGCCCAACCTGTGCCAGTGGAAGTCCATGCGCGCGGGGGATTATTCGCTGGGGATCGAGCCGGCCAACATGTACATCATGGGCCGCGCCGCCGAGCGGGAGCACGGCACCCTGCCGGTCCTGGAGGGCTTCGGCCGGCGCGAGTTCCGGCTGAAGCTGCGGGCCTACTCCCTGTAAAAACGGAGGAAACGCCGCCGTCCGTCGGCGAACGCGCCAAGCGGCGCGGGGGCGGGACGGCGGTTTTTCGGTCCTTTCGACGGACGTTTCCCCCTTGCGCCGCCGCGGCGCGATGTGGTATACTGTCCTCGACACCAAAGACAAGCGAGGGATATCATGCTGATCACCGTCATCGGGCGCGGCCACTCCGGGACCCGCGCCATGTCGCACACGCTCTCCGCCAGCGGCGTCTGGATGGGCGAACCGCTGAACCGCTCCGGCGACCTGATCCCCCCCGAGAACATGTACGAGGCCTGCCGCGAGTTCGCCCGCTTCGTCGAGTACCGCGGCGGCATGTCGTGGGACTTTTCCCGCGTGCTGGCCATGGATCCGACGCCGCGCTTCCGCGCGCTGATCGGGGACTATCTGCACAGCGTCTTCGAAAAGGACGCGCCCGTCCGCGGCTGGAAGATCCCGGAGACCACGCTGGTCTATCCCTGGATCCAGAAGCTCTTTCCGGACGCGTTCTACATCCACTGGATCCGGGACCCGCGGGACGGCATCCTGTCGGATCATATGACCGACGACCTCAACGACTTCGGCATCGACTATGACAAAACGGACAACGTGCGCCGCAACCGCGCCATCAGCTGGAAATACCAGCGGGAGCTCACCGAGGCCACGCCGCCGGCGCGGCGCGAGATCGCCGTCCGCTTCGAGGACATGGTGCTGCGCCAGGAGGAGACGCTGGGCCGTCTGGAGGCTTTCCTCGGCATCCCGCTGGCCCGCATCGAGATGCGGCGGGACCCCGTGGGCCGGTATCTGACCGACGAGGGAGAGCACGACTTCGACTTTTTCCGCGAGGATCTGATCAAGCACGGCTATCTCGAGGCCTGATCCTCCGTTTTCCGGCGCAGTAAAACAGGACCGGCTCCCGCCTGACGCGGGAGCCGGTCCTTGTTGTTTTTTCAAAAGCCCGCCGGGAGAAGGGGCGGATCACAGAAGGCGGGAAAAGGCCATTCCCGTGGTGTGAGGGCCCGTCGGACGCCCGCCGCGGAGAAAGCGGTCCACGACCCCGGCGCAGTCTGCGGCGGATTCGGCGGTGAAGTAGCAAAGGCGATAGTCGATCCCGGGCAGGTCCCGGCCGGAGAGGTCCAGCGGGACGGGGTTCAACAGCCGGCTGTACTGCTTTTCGGCGCACAGCACGGTCCAGCGGACGCCGCGGCGGTCGGTGAGCTGCGGCGCGCCGCCGCAGCCTGTGCACCCGCCGGCGGGCATGGCGGGGCAGACGCGGAACCGCATCAGGGGCAGAGTCCCCCAGACCACCGCGCCGCGGGGCAGATCGCCCGCCAGACGGGCGGCGTCTGCCGCGGGCAGCTCCACGGAAAGGGTGACGGCGGAGAGCCCCAGACGGGCGTACTCGTCCAGCGCCTCGGAATTGGTCACGTTGAGGCCCCAGCCGCCGCAGATGTCCAGTCCGCAGGCCTGTCCCAGACGCACGGCCCCCAGGTTGTCGGCCCAGGCCGACCGGACGCCGAGGGCGGCCAGCGCCCTTCCGTCGGCCTCCAGGCGCGCCTCCTGACGGGGCCAGATCAGCCACGGCAGCTCGGCGGTCAGCTTTTCGCCCAGTTCCGCCGCCAGCTCCGGCCGGCGCAGGATCTCGCCGGCGGGCAGGATCACCCGGTCCAGCGCGTCGGTGCGGCAGAGCTGGTCGGCCCGTTCGAACCGGGCCCAGAGCGCGGGGACCTT
>JAEERN010000182.1 GCA_016285815.1 Clostridiales bacterium | reverse complement strand
CCGCGGGAGACGGCCCGCCCCGCGGAACGGGTGGTCCCGCGGAAGAGCGCCCCGCCGAGCCGCCCCATCAGGTGCATGACGACGCCCAGCACGGCCAGCGCGATGACGATGCGGAGAAGCTTGCCCCAGACGGTTCCGCCGCGGCTGAAGAAGCCGCCGCTGCCGAACAGGCCGCCGTCCGGATCGTCCGGGCCGACGACGACCGGGCCGCCGCTGACGTCGATCCCGGCGGCGTTGATGCCGTAGTAGGTCTCGAACCAGCGGACCAGCGCGGCGTAGGTGTCGACGACGGCGTCGTCATACCGCTCTTCGAGGAAGGGCGTTTCGCAGTGCTCGCGCAGCAGCGCGCCCAGCGTTCCCGCGGTCAGATCGGCCTCGATGCCGCTGCCCTGAAGGGCCCAGTACTGCCGCTCGCCCGCGGCGAACAGCAGCAAAACGCCGTTGTCCTTTTCGGCGTCCCCGACGCCCCAGTCGGAAAAGACGCGGGCGGCGAAGTCCTGGATGGACATGCCGTCGAGGAAGTCCACGGTCAGCACCGCGATCTGCGCGCCGCAGGCGCGGTCCAGCGCCCGCCCCCGGCTGAGGACGTACCGCTCGGTGTCCGCCGACAGCAGGTCGGCGCGGTCCAGCACGTAGACCTCGTCCGGCGGCTCGATCAGGACCGGTCCGGACCGCTTGCCGCAGGCGGACAGCACCAGGACCAGCGCCGCGGCTGCGGCCGCCAGCAGACGCCGCGCGCGGAGGCGGGTCATGAGAACAGCTCCGCCAGACGCACTCCGACGGCGCGGCGGAGGAAGCCGGACACGGGCCCGGAGACCTTGTCGTTATAGCGCCGCGCCGTGTCGTTGTATTCAGAATAGCCGATCTGGATGTTTTTGGCCTTCAGGTTGTCCAGGTTCGAGGCCAGAAGGCCCTCGTCCCGCTCGGAGAGCTCCAGCTCGTCCAGCTCGTAGTACAGGGCGGTGACCGCCGTGTCCAGCCGGGTTGAGGCGGCATAGGCCGAGGCGGGCCCCTCGGCGCCGCGCAGGGCGGCGACCGAGGCCTCCAGCTCGGCGGTCAGGGCCGCGTCCGCGCCGGGATAGCGCCGGGCCAGCACGAGGAAGTTCGAGGCCAGCCCGGCCTTTTCCTCCAGCAGGACTTCCAGCCCGCCGGAATACTCTTTGGCGACCTTGTTATAGCGCCGGACCATGGAGCGCCGCGCCCCCAGCAGGAGCGCGCCGATGCAGACCACGGCGCAGAACGCGATGGCGAAAGCCCGGTTTTTGAAGATCTTCATGGTTTGCCGCCTTTCTGCGGATCAGGGGGACCTGCCGCGGGTCGGTCCTCTCCGGGAAGGGAGGGGAAAACGCTCAGCCCCGGAGCTCCAGCAGCTTCGTCTTGAGGTCGCCCTCGATCTTGGCGAGCTCCGTCTCGGCCGCGGCGCGCTTTTCGCGGCCCTCGGTCTGGATGCGGATCACGTCGTCCAGCGTGGCGATCAGCTCAGAGCTGGTGTGCTGAAGGGTCTCGATCTCGACGATGCCCCGCTCGGACTCTTTGGCCGCGTCGGCGGTGCCGGTGCGGAGCAGCTCGGCGTTGCGCTTCAGAAGCTGGTTGGTGGTGTCGGTGACGGCGCGCTGGGCCTCGGTGGCGCGGCGGGCGTTCTCGATGCCCAGGGCCAGGACCATCTGGCTCTTCCACAGGGGGATGGTGTTGATGACCGAGGTCTGGATCTTTTCCGCCATCAGCGCGTCGTTGTTCTGGAGCATCCGGATCTGCGGGCCCATCTGCACGGAGATGGCCCGGGTCAGCTCCAGGTCGTAGAGCCGCTTTTCAAAGCGGTTGCACAGCTCGGCCAGATCGTTGTAGGCCTGGGCGTCCTCCGGCAGGCCGGTCTCGATGGCCTTCTGCCGCAGGGGCTCCAGTTCGTTGGCCCGAACGTCCTCCAGCCGTTTTTTGCCGGCGATGATGTACATGGTGAGCTGCTTGTAATAGTCCAGGTTCAGCTGGTACATCTGGTCGAAGGTGGCGATGTCCTTCATCAGCGTGATCTGGTGATCCTCCAGTGCGCCGACGATCTTGTCCACGTTGGCCTCGGCCTTGTCGTACTTGGCCTTGAGCTGGGCCAGCTTCGCGCGGGAGCGGCCGAACAGGCCGCGGCGCTGGCCGTTGGGGTCAAAGCCCTTGATCTCGGTCACCAGATCCGTCAGCATGCCGCCCACCTGACCCATGTCCTTGGTGCGGACGCGGTCCAGCGCCCCCTGGGAGAAGTCGGCCATGTTCTTCTGGGCCGCCGCGCCGTAGGTCAGGACCATGGCCGAGTCGCGGATGTCGATCTGGCGGGAAAAAGTCTCGATCTCCTCCCGGTCCTCGGGAGAGAGAAGGCTTTCGTCGTAGGTGCTGAGCTCCTGCTTTTTCTCCGGCAGGTCCAGCGCGAGCTTCGGCTGGTTTTCCAGTCCGCTGAGGTCCGGCGTCAGCGTCAGAGGCGTTCTGTCTGTCATTTGAGTTCCTTTCCGTCGGAGGAGAGTCCCTCCGCCTTCATGAGATTTTCTATCACCGTGATGTCCGTGGAGATGTCCACGGCCTCATCCGAATAGAGCGAGTCCAGTTGGTTCTCGAAGGCCGAGATCAGCGTCGGCGCGGCGTTCTGGATGCGGATCATGGTGCCGCCGATGTTCTCGCCCTCGATCCCCTCGGCGCCCATGCGCTCGTAAGCGTCCGCCAGCTTGACGGCGGAGGGCAGGAAATACGAGTCGAACCGGCGCATCTTCGGAAGCTTTTCCGGACACTGGCGCACCCGGGCCGAGATCTTTCCCGTCAGCTCGGACAGCCGGGCGGCGCACAGGCTCATGGCGTCGTCCCGGATGGCGCCGGACAGGCGCAGGAACTCTCCCTGGGCCAGAGCGCAGTTGGCGACGAACCGGTCCAGCGCCTCGTTCCCCGTGGTCTCCGGAACGGGGTCCGCGGGGAGCTCGACGATCTTGTCCTTCCAGATCTTCCGGGCGATGAACCAGACCAGGAAAGAGAACCCCGCGCAGAGCAGGATGTGGTGGAGCCGGAACAGCGGCAGCGTCAGCGACCACAGCACCCACGCCGCCGCCGCGGCGTAGACCGGGACCACCGAACGGATCCGTTTGGTCTTCATGGTGTCCTCACCGCCTTTCCATCCTCTTTATTATACACGATCCCGCCGGAAAAAGCAACGGCCGCCGGCGGGCGCTATCGCCGCAGATATTTCCGCAGGAAGATGCCGGTGTACGAGGAGGGATCCTCGGCCACCTGCTCGGGGGTCCCGGTGCAGACCACGTAGCCGCCGCGGTCGCCCCCCTCCGGGCCCAGATCGATGATGTGGTCCGCCACCTTGATGACGTCCATGTTGTGCTCGATGACCACGACGGTGTTCCCCTCGTCGGTCAGGCGGTCCAGCACCTCCACCAGCTTGTGGACGTCCGCCGCGTGCAGGCCGGTGGTGGGCTCGTCCAGGATGTACAGGGTGCGCCCCGTGGCCCGGCGGGACAGCTCGGTGGCCAGCTTGACCCGCTGGGCCTCGCCGCCGGACAGGGTGGTGGAGGACTGGCCCAGCCGGATGTATCCCAGCCCCACGGCGGACAGCGTCGCCAGCTTGCGGCGGATCTTGGGCATGGCGTCGAAGAACGCCAGCGCCTCGTCCACGGTCATGTCCAGCACCTCGGAGATGTTCCTGCCCTTATAGCGCACCTCCAGCGTCTCGCGGTTGTAGCGCTTGCCCTTGCACACGTCGCAGGGGACGTAGACGTCCGGAAGGAAGTGCATCTCGATCTTGACCAGACCGTCGCCGGTGCAGGATTCACACCGGCCGCCGCGGATGTTGAAGGAGAAGCGCCCCGCGCCGTAACCCCGGGCGCGGGCGTCCGGGGTCTGGGCGAACAGGTCGCGGATGTCCGTGAACAGGCCGACGTAGGTGGCCGGGTTCGAGCGCGGCGTGCGCCCGATGGGGGACTGGTCGATGACGATGACCTTGTCCAGGTTCTCGATGCCGTCGATGCGGTCGCAGTTGCCGGGCCGGGTCCGCGCCCGGTTCAGGTCCGCGGCCAGCCGTTTGCACAGCACCTCGTTGACCAGACTGGATTTGCCCGAGCCGGAGACGCCCGTGACGCAGATCAGCTTGCCCAGCGGGAACGCAACGTCGATGTGCTTCAGGTTGTTCTCCCGGGCGCCGCGGACGGTGAGGACCTTGCCGTTCCCCTCGCGGCGGCGGGCCGGGACGGGGATGCTCTTTTCCCCGCGCAGGTACTGGCCCGTGATCGAGCGGGGACAGGCCTTGATGTCGTCCACCGTGCCGGCGCAGACGATCTCGCCGCCGTGGACCCCGGCGCCGGGCCCGATGTCCACGATCCAGTCCGCGGCGTACATGGTGTCCTCGTCGTGCTCGACGACGATCAGCGAGTTGCCCAGATCCCGCAGGTTCTTCAGCGTTTCCAGCAGCTTTTCGTTGTCCCGCTGGTGAAGGCCGATGCTGGGCTCGTCCAGGATGTACAGGACGCCCGTCAACGCCGAGCCGATCTGGGTGGCCAGCCGGATGCGCTGGCTTTCGCCGCCGGAAAGGGTCCCGGCGGAGCGGGACAGCGTCAGATAGTCCAGCCCCACGTTTTCCAGGAACGACAGGCGGGCCAGGATCTCTTTGACGATCTTCTCCGCGATGAGCCGTTCGGTGCCGGTGAGAGTCAGGTCCGCCAGGAAGCGCCGGGCGGCGGTGACGGTCAGGTCGCAGAAGTCCGCGATGTTCATGCCGCCCACGGTGACGGCCAGCACCTCTTTTTTCAGCCGCTTTCCGCCGCAGGCGCGGCAGGGCGAGGCGCTCATGAACTCCTCGATGGCGGCCTTCTGGTCCTCGCTGGCCGCCTCGCGGAAGCGGCGGTCCAGGTTGGGGATGATCCCCTCGAAGGCGGCGTTCCACGTGCCGCCGCCGTGCTCGGCGGAGCGGGGGATGTGCAGCTTGGCGCCCTTGGTGCCGTAGAGGAAGACGTTCAGCTCGTCCTCGGACATGTCCCGGACGGGCTTGTCCAGCGAGATGCCGTACTCCCGCTCGATGGCGTTGTAGAACATGGTGGAGATCATGTTGCGGGGGTTGTACTGCCAGCCCAGCGCGGCGACGGCGCCGCCGCGGATGGAGAGGGACCGGTCCGGGATGACCCTGTCGGGATCGATGTGCATCAGCTCGCCGAGCCCCGTGCATTCGGGACAGGCGCCGAAGGGGTTGTTGAAGGAAAAGGACCGGGGAGCCAGCTCTTCGATGGAGATGCCGCAGTCCTCGCAGGCGTAGTTCTGGGAAAAGGTCAGCTCGTCGCCGCCGACCACGTCCACGAGGACGATGCCGCCGGCCAGCGCCGAGGCGGTCTCCACCGAGTCGGTGACCCGCCGGGTCATCTCGGGCTTGACCACCAGCCGGTCCACCACCACCTCGATGTTGTGCTTTTTGTTCTTGTCCAGCTTGATCTCCTCGGAGAGGTCGTAAAGGCTGCCGTCCACGCGGACGCGCACGTACCCGCTGCGCCGGGCGTCGTCGAAGACCTTGGCGTATTCGCCCTTGCGGGCCCGGACCACCGGCGCCAGGATCTGGATCCGCGTGCCCTCGGGCAGGGCGTTCACTGCGTCGACGATCTGGTCCACGCTCTGCTGGGCGATGGGCTTGCCGCAGTTGGGACAGTGGGGCACGCCGATGCGCGCCCACAGGAGCCGCAGATAGTCGTAGATCTCCGTCACCGTGCCGACGGTGGAGCGGGGGTTTTTCGAGGTGGTCTTCTGGTCGATGGAGATGGCCGGGGACAGCCCGTCGATGGCGTCCACGTCCGGCTTGTCCATCTGGCCGAGGAACATGCGGGCGTAGGAGGAGAGCGACTCGACGTAGCGCCGCTGGCCCTCGGCGTAGATCGTGTCGAAGGCCAGGCTGGATTTGCCGGAGCCGGACAGCCCGGTGAATACCACCAGCTTGTCCCGGGGGATGGTCAGCGTCACGTTCTTCAGGTTGTTCTGCCGTGCGCCGCGCACGGTGATGGTGTCGTTCATGCTCTCTTTCCCGTCTTTCTTTTTGTCTGCCGCCCGCTTCCCGCGGGGGCGCTCTCGCCGCGGAGCTCGATGATCCGGTCCCGCAGCAGCGCCGCATATTCGAATTCCATGACCTCGGCGGCGCGGCGCATGTCGCGCTCGAGCTTTTCGATGAGCGCCCGCCGCTCGCCCTCGGTCATATAGGTCTCCTGCTTGCCGTCCTCCGCGGCCTCGCCCGTGACCTCGATGAGGTCCCGGATGCCCTTGACCACGCTCTTGGGCACGATGCCGTGCTCTTCGTTATAGCGCTGCTGGATGCCGCGGCGTCGGGCGGTCTCGTCCACGGCGCGCCGCATGGAGTCGGTCACCGTGTCGCCGTAGAGGATGACCTTGCCGTGAACGTTGCGGGCCGCGCGCCCGATGGTCTGGATCAGCGAGTTGGCGCTGCGCAGAAAGCCCTCCTTGTCCGCGTCCAGCACGGCCACCAGGCTGACCTCGGGCAGGTCCAGCCCCTCGCGCAGCAGGTTGATGCCCACCAGCACGTCGAACTTGCCCAGACGCAGGTCCCGCAGCAGCTCGATGCGCTCCAGCGTGTCCACGCCGTGGTGCATATACCGCACGCGCACGCCGTTTTCCTTTAAATAGTCCGTCAGGTCCTCGGCCATTTTTTTGGTCAGCGTGGTGACCAGCACGCGCTCGCCCGCGTCGGCGCGGAGCCGCAGCTCGCCCATGAGGTCGTCCACCTGGTTTTCCGCGGGGCGGATCTCTACCTCCGGGTCCAGAAGGCCCGTGGGGCGGATGACCTGCTCCACCACCTGTCCGGCCCGCTCCAGCTCGTAGTCCCCCGGCGTGGCCGAGACGCAGACCACCTGGTTCACCTTTTGGCTGAACTCGTCGAAGGTCAGAGGGCGGTTGTCCAGCGCGCTGGGCAGGCGGAAGCCGTACTTCACCAGCACCTCTTTCCGGGCCCGGTCGCCGGCATACATGCCGCGGATCTGGGGCAGCGAGACGTGGGACTCGTCGATGAACATCAAAAAGTCCCTGGGGAAATAGTCCAGCAGCGTGTAGGGCGGGCTGCCCGGCGCGCGGCCGGAGAGCGGGCGCGAATAGTTCTCGATGCCGCCGCAGATGCCCAGCTGACGGATCATCTCGATGTCGTTCATGGTGCGCTCGCGGATGCGCTGGGCCTCGATGAGCTTGCCCTCGTCCTCGAAGAACTTCACCCGCTCCCACATCTCGTTCTCGATCTCGGTCAGGGCGCGAACGCGCTTGGCCTCGGTGGTGGCGTGGTGGCTGGTGGGGTAGAGCATGGCGTGCTTCAGGTCCGAGATCCGGCGCCCCGTGACCACGTCCACCTCGCTGAGCCGGTCGATCTCGTCCCCGAAAAACTCCACCCGCACGGCGGTGGTGTCGCTCCAGGCGGGCAGGATCTCCACCGTGTCGCCCCGAACGCGGAAGGTGGAGCGGGTGAAGTTCACGTCGTTGCGGGTGAACTGGATCTCGCTGAGCCGGTCCACTAGGCTGTCCCGGCTGTACGCCATGCCCGGACGAAGGGAGATGACCATGCCGGTGTAGTCCTCCGGGTCGCCCAGGCCGTAGATGCACGAGACGCTGGCCACGATGATCACGTCCCGCCGCTCGAACAGCGACATGGTGGCCGAGTGGCGCAGGCGGTCGATCTCTTCGTTGCGGGCCGAGTCCTTTTCGATATAGGTGTCCGTCAGCGGCATGTACGCCTCGGGTTGGTAATAGTCGAAATAGCTGATGAAGTATTCCACGGCGTTTTCCGGGAAGAACTCGCGGAACTCGGCGCAGAGCTGGGCCGCCAGCGTCTTGTTGTGGGCGAAGACCAGCGTGGGGCGGTTCACCCGCGCGATGATGTTGGCCATGGTGAAGGTCTTGCCCGAGCCGGTCACGCCCAGCAGGACCTGCTCGTCGAGCCCGTTTTCGATCCCGGCGACCAGCCGGTCGATGGCCTCCGGCTGGTCGCCGGTGGGCCGGAAGTCCGAAACGAGTTTGAATCTGTCCACAGGGGGGTCTCCTCTCCGAAAAAACGTGTGGAAAACGGTCCGGATCCACGGGGTCTGAAACCGGGCCGGACAGGGCGGCGACACCATATATACGGGTCGACAGGGATATTATACCACAACTTCTTGAAAAATAATATCCAAAATGCGCGGAAAGACCTTGACGAACGCGGCGCGTTCGGGTATAATGGAGCCATACGAAACACGGGGTGATTGGGGTATGGGAAGAAGAAGCTGCGTCGCGCTTCGCGCGCTGGCGATAACCGTTGTGATCTGCGCCCTTTTGTTCGCGTTCCTCTGGCTGGGCTGGTATCTGTTCCTGCGGAACAAGCCGAAGTTCATGCCCTACGCCGGCTATATGTCCGGCGCGCGGTGTGAGACCGCCGAGCCGGCCGAGCCGCTTCCGGCCGCGCCGGAGACCGAGTGGACGCCGCTCCTGCTCTGACCCGCTCCGCATCGGCCCGGCGCATCCTCTATTATATCACAGATCTGTCGGCGTTGGGAACCGGAAAATCCGGCTCCCGGCGTCTTTTTTTGTGTGCGGGGGCGCCGCGGCCGGGCCGCCGGACGGGACTTGTGCAAAATAGACAAGGGAAACCGGAAAAACCAGCGGCAGATTTTCGCATAACAATGGTAAGAATTGGTCAAATTATACTTGACAAATCCGGGGATCCGTGGTACATTATATTAGCACTCCGGGAGACAGAGTGCTAAAAGCCCCCGGAGGAGCAATCGGGCCGCGGCACCGCGGCGCCGTCGGGAGGCGATCGCATGCTCACGCTTCGGCAGAGAAGCATCCTCAAGGCGATCGTGGAGACCTATATCGCGACGGCGGAGCCCGTGGGCTCCAAGGCGCTTTCCGGCAAATACAACTTCGGGGTCTCGTCGGCGACGCTGCGCAACGAGATGGCCGAGCTCATCGCCCAGGGGTATCTGGAACAGCCCCACACCTCGGCGGGCCGGGTCCCGACCCATCAGGGCTATCGGCTGTACGTCAACGAGCTGATGAACGGCTATTCCCTGACGCCGGACGACTCGGCGGAGCTGAAGAACGCGCTGCGGCTGAAGATCGCCCGGTACGACAAGCTCACCGAAGAGCTGGGCCAGGTGCTCTCGCGGCTGACGAACTACGCCGCCGTGGCCGCCGCGCCGAAGCTGTCCTCCGGCCGGACCATCCGCCGGATCGACGTGATCCCCTGCGACGGACAGATCTGCGTGCTGCTGGTGGTGCTGGGCAACGGCGTGGTCCGGGACCGGATGATCACCGTGGCGGAAAAGCCGTCCACCGCGGCGCTCTACGACTTTCTGGCCACGGTCAACGGGATGCTGGTGGGCCTCGAGCCCTCGGCGGTCACCGTCGGGCATCTCAAGGCGCTGAACGAGGCCGCCCGGTACGGCTGCGGCGACATCATGGCGCAGCTGACGGACTTTCTCACCGAGCTGGCCGAGGCCTCCGGCGAGATGGAGATCGCCACCGCCGGAGAGGGCAATCTGCTGAGCTATCCCGAATACCGCGATCCCGACAAGGCCAAAGAGCTGTTCGGATTCCTCAACGACGCGGACAACGTGGAGTGGCTGCCCATGCCGGGCGACGCCCCCGTGGTGGTGCGCATCGGCGCGGAGAACCCGGCCGGGCCGCTGCAGAACGCCAGTCTGATGGTGACCGGGTGCTCGCTGGGCGGCGGATACCGCGGATATCTGGGGATCGTCGGGCCCACCCGCATGGACTATTCGCGTCTGGCCGCCAGGCTTTCGTTTTTCGCGCGGGGCCTGAGCGCCGTGCTGGGCGAGGCGGTGAACGCCCCGGCGGAGGAAGACAAAGAAAAAGGAGACGAGGAACATGGCCGAGCAAGAGAAGAAACGACCTGAGCCCGCAGCCGAGGCGGAAGAGACCTGTCCCGCCGAGGCCGCCGGGAGCGCCGGAACGGCGGAGGCCGCGGCAGAGGAGACCGTCTCGAAGGCGGATCTCGAAGCGGCGCTGGCCGTGATGGAAAAGGCCAAGGCGGAGGCCGCGGCCAACCGCGAGTCGCTGCTGCGCGTCTCGGCGGAATACGATAACTTCCGCAAGCGCACGGTCAAGGAAAAAGAGGCGCTCTACGCCGACGGCTTTGCCGCCGCTCTGACGGCGGTCCTGCCGGTGATCGACAACCTGGAGCGGGCGGTCGCGTTTTCCGACGGCGACGGGCTGAAAAAGGGTCTGGAGCAGGTGATGAAGCAGCTGGCGGACGTTCTGGCCAAAGAGAACGTCACCGTCATCGACCCGCTGCTGAAGCCCTTCGACCCCGCGCTGCACAACGCCGTGATGCACGAGGAGAACGACGGCTACGACGAGAACACGGTGACCGAGGTCCTGCTGAAGGGCTATCGGATCGGCGACAAGGTCATCCGCCACGCCATGGTCAAGGTCGCCAACTGAACGCATCGGACCGATCCCCGGCGAAAGCCGGATCCCATAGATCGAACCCCAACAACAACGAAAACGGAGGAACAACAACATGTCAAAGATCATCGGTATAGACCTTGGAACCACCAACTCCTGCGTCGCCATCATGGAAGGCGGCGAACCCACCGTCATCGCCAACGCGGAGGGCATGCGGACCACGCCGTCCGTCGTCGCCTTCGGCAAGACCGGCGAGCGCCTCGTGGGCAACACGGCCAAGCGTCAGGCCATCACCAACCCGGACCGCACCATCATCTCCATCAAGCGCGATATGGGCTCTTCCCGCAAGATCAGCATCGACGGCAAGGGCTATACGCCCCAGGAGATCTCGGCCATGATCCTGCAGAAGCTGAAGGCGGACGCCGAGAGCTATATCGGCTCTCCCGTCACCCAGGCGGTCATCACCGTCCCGGCCTACTTCAACGACAGCCAGCGCCAGGCCACCAAGGACGCGGGCCGCATCGCGGGCCTGGAAGTCCTGCGCATCATCAACGAGCCCACCGCCGCGGCGCTGGCCTACGGCGTGGATAAAGAGACCGAGCAGAAGGTCATGGTCTACGACCTGGGCGGCGGCACCTTCGACGTGTCCATCCTGGACATGGGCGACGGCGTCCTTGAGGTGCTGGCCACCAACGGCAACACCCGTCTGGGCGGCGACGACTTCGACGACCGCATCATCAACTGGATCGTCACCAGCTACCGCGCCGAGACCGGCATCGACCTGTCGGCCGACAAGATG
>JAEERN010000181.1 GCA_016285815.1 Clostridiales bacterium | reverse complement strand
GCCCCGGCCGCCGCGCGCCACCGCCGGGCGGGGACCCCCGAGATCAGCGCCGCGCCGCGGAGCAGCGCGTAGTCCAGCGCGAAGTTCACCACCAGCAGCTCGTCGACGTACACCGTCATCTCCCGCTCTCCCCTCTTCCCGGCCGCGCCTGTGGGCGACGATCTGATTATAGCCGCCCGCCGCCGCGCATTTTGCCGAACCGGCGGCCGGCTTGCTTTTCCCCCGGAAAAAGGGTATAATAGGAAGCGGTCCCGCGCGGCGCCCGGCAAAACCCATCGGCCGCAGGCTCCGTCCCCTCTCCATTTCGCGCGCGGGACGCGGCGGGACCGGAAAGGGATCGATATGGGAATTTTCAGCGGCGTGCTGCTGGCCAGCGACTTCGACGGGACGCTGTCGGCCGGGACCCTGCCCTCCGGCCGGCCGGACATCCCCGACCGGGTCCGCCGGGCCGTTTCCGGCTTCATCGCCGAGGGCGGCCGCTTCACCGTCTCCACCGGCCGGACCTATCAGGGGTTCCACGCCTACGACGAGACCCTCATCAACGCGCCCGTGCTGCTGGCCAACGGCGGCATGATCTACGACTATGCCGCCGGGCGGATCGTCTCCTTCGAGGGCATCGGCCACGAGGCGGACGACGCGTTCCGCGCCGTCCGGGACCGCTGGCCGGACGTCTCGCTGGAGCTGTACGGCTTCAACGAGACCTTCTGCATCCATCCCCACGACAAGGCGCACCGCCACTTCACCAGCCAAGGCATCCCCTACGAGACCGTGGCGGACCCCGCTCAGGCCCGGGCTCCCTGGGCCAAGGTCATGTTCGGCGGCGAACCCGGGACCATCGCCGGGATCCAGCGCTTTCTCGCCGCCGAGCACCGCGAGGTGGGCTTCGTTCCCACGGACGGCGGCTATCTCGAGGTGCTCAAGCCCGGCATGAACAAGGGCACCTCCCTGCGCATCCTGGCCGACGCGCTGGGCCTGGACTGGGACGACGTCTACGCCGCCGGCGACGGCTACAACGACGTGGACATGCTGAAGATTGCCGCGGCGGCCTTCGTCCCGGAAAACGGCGACGGGCCCGCCAGGGCCTGCGCCACCTATCTCGTCTGCTCCAATGTGGACGGCGCCATCGCCGACGCCGTCGGGATCCTGCGGACGATCTACGCCGGCCGGGCCCGCTGAACGCACCGCACAAAGACACAAAAACGCCGTCCGGCGGAGATGTCCTCCGCCGGACGGCCTGTATTTGTCCCGTCTTATTTGGTCCGGACGTTTTCGTCCCCCAGGAAGAACAGCGCCAGCGCCCGCGGGCCCAGATGCGACCCGGTCACCGGCTCGTACTCGAGCAGCAGGATGTCCTTCGGCGGACGGACGGCGCGGATGGCCTCCGCCAGCCGCTCGGCGTCCGCCAGACAGTTGACGTGGGCGATGCAGACCTGCTGGTCCTCCGGCTCTGCCGCCAGCGCGGCGTACTTTTTGACCATGGCCTCCATTACGGCCTTGCGGCTTCTGGCCTTGCCGAAGGAGACGATCCTGCCCTCCGGGTCTCCCTTCAGCAGCGGCTTGATGCCCAACAGCGTGCCCACCACGGCGGCGGCGTTGGACAGCCGCCCGCCCCTGCGGAGATACATCAGGTCGTCCACGGTGAACACCTGATAGATCCGCTTGCAGTAGGCGCGCAGGTGCTCCGCCGCCTCGGCGGCGGACATGCCCCCGTCCCGGCAGCGGATGGCCTCCAGCACGGCGATGCCCTCGCCCAGCGAGGCCCCCTTGGTGTCCACCACGCACAGAGTGCGCCCGGGGAACTCTCCGGCCAGCTCGGCGCGGGCGATCTCCGCCGACGCCAGCGACCCGCTGATGCCCGACGACATCCCGACGAACACCACGTCCTGTCCCGCCGTCAGCAGGGGCCGGAAACAGTCGACGTAGGTCTGGGGGTTGATCTGGGCGGTGGTGATCTTGACGCCGCGGTCCATGGCCTCGTACAGCGCGCCATAGTCGAAGGTCTCCGTGTCGAGGCAGACCTTCGGCTCTCCCTCGACGAGATACGTGAACGGCAGCACGGGCACGCCGTTTTGTTTCAGCAGCGGCGTCGGCAGATTGGCCGACGTGTCGGTGACGACGGTGAAAGGCATGGGGCTCCTCCTCGTTTCAGCGGTCCGGGGCCTGCGGCCCATGGCCGCAGACCCCGCTGTCGAGAGTATTATAGCATCCCCGCCCCGCCGAAGGCAATCTACTGTGCCCGCGGCGAGGTCGCCGTTTCCGCCGCTGCAGATAGAGTTTTTCCGCCGCGCTCTACCCCCGGTAGAATCTCCCGCCGGGCCGGGCTTTCCGGGCGCTTGTCCCGCCCCGGCGATTTTCCCCCGCCGCCCGTCGCCCCTCCCCTGCGCCCGGCAAGCGGGATCCGCCGCCGTTTTGGCCGGCCCGCCCTCCAAAAGGTCCCGCCGGGGCGTTCGCGCCCGGCGGGACCTTTTCCGTTTCGCCGTTTTTTCGTTTTACTTCGCCGTGGCGCTCACCGCGGCGTTGTGGCTGGACAGGTACTTCGAGTACTGCGCCGTCACGTAATAGCGGTAGGTCTTCCCGCTGGTCACCGTCCGGTCCACGTAGCTCGTCGTCCGGCTGAAGTCGATCAG
>JAEERN010000030.1 GCA_016285815.1 Clostridiales bacterium | reverse complement strand
GTGATAGCGAGCATCGGATCTTGCCCCACAAAAACCAGAATAGAGCGACGAAATCGGCGTGACCTTTGCGGTCACGCCGATTCTATATCTTATTGAGCCGGTAATTGCAGCCTCAAAGCAACTTCTTTACGGAGTTCGCCCTGAGGGATCCGGAGGCTTTTTCGATCGGCGGGGCGGCGGAACGGGGCCGCTCCGAAGCCCCGTCCGATTACAGCGGCCGGTGGGATCTCGCGGGGCCGAGAGGAGAAACCCAACAACGGCGCGGGTTTGCGCGCTTGGGCGAAGTGCGCGCGTTTACGGAGGACAGTGTAAACGGAGAGAAAAAAGGCCCCCGGAGCGCTCCGGGGGCCTTTTGCGATCGTGCGGGGATCAGCCGGGAACGCCCGGCAGGGCCTCGGCGCCGTCGAAGCCTTCGATCTCCTCCAGCACCAGATCGCCGACCTCTCCCGCCAGCGACAGGACGCACGCCGCGCGGGAGCGGACGCGGCGCACGGTGATGTCGAAGAACTCGTCGGCGGTGGGAAGATGGTCGCCGTAGCGGCGCGCGTCGCCGATGCGGACCCCGTGGCCGCCCCGGTCCATGTGCGGCGAGTTCAGAGACGTGTCGGTCACGCCGTCGATCAGAACGTTGTAAAACCGCCCCGCGCACTGGCTCAGCAGGCGGACGTTGGCGCAGAGCGCCGAGGTCGCGACGTTCCGGACGGTGACGTTGTACAGGTCGGTGGTGAGTCCTTCCACGGCGAAGCGCCGCTCCATCTCGCCGTCCAGACGGGTGAGAGCCACCGAATCGTCCTCGGTGAAGCCGGTGACGTTCTCGATCAGGATATCGTGGCACCCCTGGCGCAGGTCGATCCCGTCGGCGTTTTTGACGAGGATCTCGTCGTACCGGTCGTGGCGCAGGCCGCGGTACGGGCGCCCGTCCCCGCCGACGGCGGCGTCGTTGGCGAGAAAGTCCAGATCCGTCAGGCGCCCGTGGGCACAGAACAGGAAGTTCAGCGCCCACCAGCGGAAGTTGCGGCACGAGAGCCCACGGACGGTGAAGCCGTCCACGTTGGTGAACAGCACCAGATTGTTTTTCCAGATGGGCGGCAGGCCGTTCCGCCCCGCGTTCCGCTCGGACAGGCCGTTGTAGGCGCCGCCGTCCAGCACCGCGCCGTTCCGCCCGATCAGGGCGACGTTCCGGTCGGTGCCGGCCGCGGTCCGGCCCGGCGGCGTGTCGTGGTGCTCGTTGACGAACAGATTGGCATAGCATCCGTCCGCCATCCGCAGATGACACCCGTCCAGGATCAGCGTGAAGTCGCCGGGCAGGCGGACCGCCTCGTCGATCTCCCAGCGGCCCCGGGCGACAGCCTCGCGCTCGCCCCGGGCGACGGCCCGGGCGATCAGGTCCGTCAGATACGCGCTTCCGCCGCGCTGAAAGCCGTTTTGCTCCATGCAAGTCCCCACTGTCAGGCGCGCTCCGCGCGGGTGACCAGATTGCAGGTGGAAACGTTCCTCAGCCCGTCGGGCCGGTCGACGGAGAGCACGGGACAGCCGGGGTTCCGGTTGACGACGTTGGCGATCACCGAGTCCGTCAGATAGCCTCCGACGATGATCGCCCGGCTGCTGCCGCAGACCGCGTTCGAGATGGTGACGTTCCGCATGCTGTCCGGCAGGTTTTCCCCGTACCCGCCGTCGTCGCCCAGCAGGAAGGTCCCGCCGCTGGCGTGACAGTTCGGGGCGGTGTCGATCACGCCGTCGATGACGACGTTGTAGATGCTCGCCAGAGCCGGCAGCAGCCGGACCGTGAAGCAGAGGTACGAGTGGGCGACGACGTTGCGGATGACGACGTCGTGGATGTCCCGCTCGCGCCTGGTCCAGTCGTTGTGCATGACGTGGGTGGTCCGCAGAGAACCGCCGGGGAGAAACGCGGGATTGGCGATGGCGGTCAGAGCGATCACGTCGTCCCCGGTGCGGCCGGTGACGTCCGAGATCACGAGGTGGTGACAGCCGTTGCGGACGTCGATGCCGTCCTGGTTTTCCATGTTCATCCGCATGCCGTCGATCTCTTTGTACATGCACGAGTCGAATTCGATCTTCTCCACGCGCCCGTTGGCACAGGCCTCCAGCGAGATCCCCCAGCCGTGGGACTCGACGATCTTCAGGCCGGAGATGGAAAAGTTTTCGGCGTTGGCGAACAGCACGCCGATCCCGCGCCAATCGCCGTACTGGGATTCGCCCTCTTTTCCGGCGTCCGTGCCGTAAGAGTGGCCGTGGATGTCCCAAAAGTCCAGCTTGTCGGGGCGGCGGCGCTCGGCCGGGACCCAGTCGCTGACGCGGCAGACGTCCTCGGGCAGGTGGGGACAGGGAGCGTGCAGCAGCTTGCTGCTGTCGCCCGCGGCGCGCGGATGGTCGGCGCCCTGCAGGATGCAGAGGCCCTCGCCGCGGAGATGGACGTTGCGGATCTTCTCCGGAAAAGCGATCCCCAGCCCGCAGTTGGCCGTCCGGAAGAAGTTGTCCCGGCACCGGTCCGAGAGCTTGATGGTGGCGTTCCGCAGGATCACGGTGGTGTTTTCGGGCAGAAGGATGGCGCGGTCGATGAGCCAGAAATCCCGCTCCGGCTCGATGTCGGACCGGCGGGGCGGGACGATCAGGATCCCGTCGCTCTGACGGGCGGCCAGCGCCTTTTCAAAGGTCTCGCTGTCGGTGGCACAGCGGAAGTCGTTGACGTCGATCATGTTTTCTCCTTTCAGGCTGTCGCGGAAGATAGGGGGAAGCGGTCCGGTCCGGCAAGCGCCCGGTCCAGTATAGAGTATAGCACGGGAGGCGGAAAAAAGCAAGCGAGGCGCGGTTGCCCGCCGGGGAAAGATCTGGTATAATAATAGAAAAGATGCGGCGGACCGCCGCACAGAGCGACGGAACGGGGGACATCGCGGATGGCTGTGATCGACGTTTACGAGCAGTATTTCGCCGCAGAGGGCGAGTTCAACGGGGTGGCGCGGCGCGGCGCGCTGGTCCTGCTGGCGGCGGATTCGTCGGCCGGGCACGTTTCCTATGAGGCCGCAGTGAGCTTTTTCCCACACTGCAGCGACGAGGATTTCGCCGTGTCCTACGACGCCTATTTTTCCCAAACGTTGTACAGCGCGCCGGGAAGACGCTCGAAAAAGCGAGAGGCGATGCTGTTGGAGCGGCTGCGTGAGACCGTGGATGGGCTTGCCGCCGGAACGGGCGTGCGCGTGATGTGGAACGCACCGCTGCGAGAGGCACGCCGGGGCTGACCGCCGCCCGCGCAGGGACCGCACGATCAAATTCAAACGCGAACCGGGGCGGGATCCCCCGTCCGGAAGAGACAAAGGGCCCGACAGGCGCTTTACCGGCGCCTGTCGGGCCCTTTTTGAACGTGGATAGCACAGAAGCGGATCACTTTACCGCGTCGAAGACCAGCTTCAGCGCGCGGGTGGCCGCGAGGCTGCGGATGTCGTCCCGGCCGCGGTTGACGCTTCCGGCCCGAAGCTCGGAGACCCGCGTCCCGCCGCGGACGCAGAGGCCGATATACACCAGGCCCACGGGTTTTTCCGCCGTGCCGCCGCCGGGTCCGGCGATGCCGGTGAGGCTGACGCCCACGTCGCTGCCGGTGAGGCGGCAGACGCCGCGGGCCATGGCTTCGGCGGTCTCGGGGCTGACCGCGCCGTGGGCGGCCAGCGTTTCGGCCGGGACGCCCAGAACGTTCTGCTTGACCTCGTTGGCATAGCTGACCACGCCGCCCAGGAAAACGGCCGACGCGCCGGGCACGTCGGTGACGCGCTTGGCCACCAGACCGCCGGTGCAGGACTCCGCCGTGGACAGCGTCAGCTTCTTGGCCGCCAGCGCCTCGACCACGGCGTGCTCCAGGCCCGGGACGTTGACGCCGTAGACCGCGTCGCCCAGCGCCAGGCAGATGGCCTCGACGGCGGGGGCGGTCAGGGCCCGGGCCTCGGCCTCGGTCCCGGCGCGGGCGGTGACGCGCAGCTCCACCTCGCCCAGCTTGCAGTAGGGCGCCACAGAGGGGTTGACGGCGTGTTCCATCATGGGCCGCAGCATGGCCTCGACGGCGGATTCGCCGATGCCGCAGACGCGCACCACATCCGACCGGATGACGCCGTCGGCCCGGGCGGCCAGATAGGGCACCAGCCGATAGTCGGTCATGGGCCGGCACTCCCGCGGGGGGCCGGGCAGCATGGCCACGGTGCAGCTTCCGGAGACGAAGGCGCAGCCCGGCGCGGTGCCCCAGTCGTTGGCGAAGACGGTGCAGCCCTCGGGCAGGTCGGCCTGTTTGAGGTTGTTCTCCGTCATGGGGCGGCCGGAGGCTTCGAAAAAGGCCCGGATCCTGGCCAGACTCTCCTCGTCCCGGACCAGTTTTCGGCCGAATTCGCGGCAGATCAGCTCTTTGGTCAGGTCGTCGTAGGTGGGGCCGAGGCCGCCGGTGGTGACGATCAGGTCCGAACGCTTCCGCGCCAGACGCAGCACGGCGGCCAGCCGGTCGGGGTTGTCGCCCACCACGGTGTGGTAGTAGACGTTGACGCCCAGCTCAGAGAGCCGGCGGGAGATGTACTGTCCGTCGGTGTCGGCGATCTGGCCCAGCAGAAGCTCGGTGCCGACGGCGATGAGTTCGGCGTTCACGCGCGGTCCCTCCCTTCGGCTTCGCCGCGGGGGCTGGAGCCGACGACGATGAGCTCGGCGCCGTCCAGCGCGGCCCGGAGCAGGGGCTCGAAGTCCAGCTTGGCCTCTTCCGCGGCCAGCCGGTCGGACTTGGGCTTGGTGTTGGGGTGTTTGGGGGTGAAGACGGTACAGCAGTCCTCGAAGGGGCGGGTGGAGATTTCAAAGGTGTCCGTGGCGCGGGCCACGCGGATGATCTCCTCTTTGTCCATGCCGATGAGGGGCCGCAGCAGCAGCCGGTCGCAGACCTCGGAGGTGACGGCCAGCGACGGCATGGTCTGGCTGGCCACCTGGCCCAGACTCTCGCCGGTGATGACGCAGCCGCAGTCCTCCCGCATGGCCAGCTCGCAGGCCATGCGCATCATCATGCGCCGCAGCAGCAGCGTGAACAGGTCCTCCTGACAGGCGCCGCGCAGGGCCTCCATCAGCGGAGCGGCGTTGACGACGTAGAGGCGGATGCGGCCGCAGCGCAGGGACATCTGCGCGGCCAGATCCAGCACCTTCTGCCGGGCCCGTTCGGAGGTGTAGGGCGGGCTTTCGAAGTGGACGGCGGACAGCAAGACGCCGCGCTTGGCCATCATGTGGCCCGCCACGGGGCTGTCGATGCCGCCGGACAGCATCAGCATCCCGCGCCCCCCCGTTCCGACGGGCAGCCCGCCGGCGCCGGGCAGCTGGCCCGCGTGGAGATAGGCCGCGTGGTCGCGGATCTCAACGTAGACAGTCATCTCCGGATGGTCCAGATCCACGGACAGATGGGGGAACGCCTCCAGCAGCACACCGCCGGCCTCGGCGGCGATTTCCGGCGAGGTCAGCGGGAATTTCTTGTCCGAGCGGCGAACGTGGACCTTGAACGAGGAGACGCCGGACAGCGCGTCGGCGCAGACCTCCGGCAGAAGCCGGGAGATCTCGGCCATGTCCTTGGGACATTCCGCCGTGCGGCAGACCACCACCACGCCGTAGACCAGCCGCATGGCCTCGACGGCCTCGGTGACGCGGGCGTCCGCCTCGGCGTCCGTGGGCCGGATGTAGACCGTGGACTGCAGGATGCTGACGTGGAAGTTCCCGATGCGGGACAGACGGAAGCGGACGTTGGACAGCAGCTGCTGTTCGAAGTTGGTGCGGTTCAGTCCCTTGAGGACGATCTCGCCCAGTTTCAGCAAAATGATCTCTTTGTACTTCATACGACGGTTCAAACGTGCGCCAGCTCGGACACGGCGGCGGTCAGCGCCCCGGTCAGAAGCCGGACATCCTCCTCGGTGTTGAATGATGAAAAGCTGATGCGGAGGGCCCCGTCCCTCGGGGCGGGGGAGAGCCCCATGGCCTTCAGCACGTGGCTCGGTTTCCCGCGGCCGCAGGCAGAGCCGGAAGAGACGGAGATCCCCCGGTCCGACAGGTAATGCAGCAGAGTCTCCGACCGGAAGCCCGGCAGCGAGACCATGCAGGTCGAAGCGTCGCCCGGGGACAGGACCGCAAGGCCCGGAACGGCGGCGAGCCGCTCCAGCGCCAGCGCCTTCAGCGCGGCGGCCCGGCCGGTGCGGTCCCGCGCCGCCGCGGCGGCGGCAAAAGCCGCAATGAGGGGGACGGGCTCGGTGCCCGGCACAAGGTCCCGCTCCTGGCCGCCGCCGAAGGTCAGCGGCGCTAGCCGGACGCCTTTTCGGATCCAGAGGGCCCCGATCCCCTTGGGCGCGTGCAGCTTGTGACCGCTGACGGTCACGAGGTCCGCGCCCAGCGAGGCGACGGAAAAGGGCACGCGGCCGAAGGCCTGGACCGCGTCGGTGTGGAACACCGCGCGGGAGCGCAGCCGCCGCAGGCCGCGGGCGATCTCGGAGACGGGCTGAAGGGTCCCGACCTCGTTGTTGAGCAGCATCACCGAGACCAGCGCGGTGTCCGGCCGCACGGCGGCCAGCACGTCGGCCGCGGAGACGCGGCCGTCCGGCCCGGGGGCGACGCGGGTCACGGCGAAGCCCTCGCG
>JAEERN010000180.1 GCA_016285815.1 Clostridiales bacterium | reverse complement strand
GCCCAGCGCGCGCCGCTCTACGCGGCGTGGCGCGACGCGGCGGCGGACAACAACGGCGCGCCGGAGGAGACGGCGCAGGCCATCTGGAGGGATTTCTGTGAACATACTGGTGCTTAACGGGCCGAACCTGAACCTGCTGGGCGTCCGCGAGCCGGAGATCTACGGCCGCGGGACCTACGGCGAGCTGTGCGAGACCGTCCGCGGGGCCGCGGCACGTCTCGGCGTCTCGGTCTCGTTTTTCCAATCCAACCACGAGGGCGCGCTGGTGGACGCCGTCCAGCAGGCTCTCGGCGTTTATGACGGCATCGTCCTCAACCCCGCCGCCTATACCCACACCAGCGTGGCACTGCTGGACGCGGTCAAGGCCGTCGGGATCCCGACGGTGGAGGTGCATCTGTCCGACCCCGACGCGCGCGAGCCCTTTCGCCGCGTTTCCTACGTCCGGGCGGCCTGCGTCGCCACGGTCAAGGGCATGGGCTTCGCGGGCTACGTCCGCGCGCTGGAGATCCTGACCGGGGCCGGCGCGTAAAAAAACGACGCGCGCGGGGGGCAGGGCCTTGACAACGCTTCCCCCGCCGTGGTACAATGACGGCAGCGCAGACAGGAAGTCTGCCGGAAAGCGACCGCGTTTTCCTTTTCCCCGCTTTTGATCCCCGCATATCGTATATCATGAAGGTATATTGTTCCCGCCCGTCGGGAGCGACATGCCTTTTTTTCATGATAATTTTTCCGTACAGGAGGTTTTTCCCATGGCATGTTTTCTCGTTCCGGCCACCGAGGCCCTCGCCGTCACCGTCGCGAAGAAGGTGACGGAAAGCAAGGAAGCAAAAAAGGAGAAGGACGGCGGCGATCCGTCTCAGACTGAGAACCGGGACAAGGCCGAACTGGCTTTGACCGGATCGGGCCGCGTTCCCTTCTCCCGGAAACTGAAATGGCTCTCGAACCTGCTCTGGGGCGGCTCGGCGCTTTTGGCCTTCGAGCACGTCTGGCACGGCGAGGTCGTTCCGTGGTTCCCCTTCCTGACCAACGCCGCCGATCCGGAGGACGCGGCGGAGATGCTCCACGAGATGGCGACCGCCGGCGTCGGCATGGCCCTTCTGGTCACGGCGGTCTGGGGCGGTATGCTGATCGTTTCGTCCGTGCTGGAACGCCGCGCCGCCAAAGGACCCGCGGCAGAGACCGAAAAGGGGGCGCAGTGACATGACGCTTCTCACCACTCTGTTCGCCGCCGTGATCTGCACGGTCCTCTGGTACCGCAGGGCGCCGGAAAACCCCATGAAGACGGGGATTCTCTGCTGGATGTACTGGGGCGCCTCGCTCATGTGGCTGGTGGACGCGATCTTTGAATACGCCGAACTCGGCGCCGGATTCTTCACCCCGGAACCGGCGGACATGCTCAACGATCTCTATCTGGGCCTGTCCGTGGTCGCGCTGGGTCTGGTCATCTGGGTGGTCGTCCTTCTGATCCGGGATCCCAGGGGCGTGATCCGGGGATGGCTGCGGCGCGCCAAAAAAACGTCCGCCGAAGAGGAACGTCCGTGAAGGCGCTGTATCTGGACCTTGGCATGGGCGCCGCCGGGGACATGCTGACCGCCGCCCTCTGGGAGCTTCTCGACGACCGGCAGGCCTTTCTGGACGAGCTGAACGCCCTGGGCCTTCCCGGCGTCCGCTTCGAAGCCGAGCCGTCGGTCAAGTGCGGACTCCGCGGAACGCGCATGAAGGTCACCGTCCGCGGCGATGAGGAGCCCGCCGGCGAGCTTCCCGGGCATGAGCACGAGCATGAACATGAGCATGAGCATGAACACGAACACGGGCGTGAGCATGAACACGAACACGGGCGTGAGCATGAGCACGGCCATGGCCACGAACACCACGGTCATGCGCACAGCGGCATGGCGGAGATCGGCGCGCTCCTTGCGGCCCTGCCGGTGTCCGAGGCGGTCCGGGAGAACGCCCGGGCGGTCTACGGACTCATCGCCGAGGCCGAAAGCGCCGTCCACGGGGTCCCTGCGGATACGGTCCACTTCCACGAGGTGGGCGCGCTGGACGCCGTTGCGGACGTGACGGCGGTCTGTCTGCTGATGGAGCGGCTCGGCGCGGAAAAGGTCTTCGCCTCGCCCGTCCACGTGGGCCGGGGCCAGGTCCGCTGCGCCCACGGGATCCTGCCGGTCCCCGCCCCCGCCACGGCGCATCTGCTGCGGGGCGTTCCGATCTACGGCCGCGTCGAGGGCGAGCTCTGCACGCCGACGGGCGCGGCGCTTTTGAAGCGGTTCGTCACGTCCTTCGGCGACATGCCGCTGATGACGCCGGAAAAGATCGGCTGCGGCATGGGAAAAAAGGACTTCGAGGCCGCCAACTGCGTCCGCGCCGTGCTGGGCGAGATCGCCGACGGGGCCGGCGATACGGCGGTCGAGCTGCGCTGCAACCTGGACGACATGACGCCGGAGCAGGTCGGCTTCGCCGCCGAGCAGCTTCTGGCGCAGGGGGCGCTGGACGTCTTCACCACGGCCGTGGGGATGAAAAAGTCCCGGCCCGGCCTGATGCTCACCGTCCTGTGCCGCGAGGCGGACGCCGGCGCGCTGCTGCGCGCCGTCTTCCGCCACACCTCGACGCTGGGCGTCCGGACGACCGTCTGCCGCCGGGCTGTCCTGTCCCGGCGCACCGAAACGTTGGACACGGCCTTCGGCCCCGTCCGCGTCAAGCGCGCCGAGGGCTACGGCGTCTCCCGCTGCAAGCCCGAATACGAGGATCTGGCCCGGATCGCCCGGGAGACCGGCCTTTCGCTGGACGAGGTCCGGCGGCGGCTGACCGGGGACGGGATCCCGCCGCGCTGACCGCAAGCCCCGCATCCGACAAAAAAAAGACCGGCCTGGCCGGTCTTTTTTCGTATGCTTCGCGCTTATTCGCCCACCCGGACGGGCAGGCCCGTGTCCATGGACTTGTTGCAGGCCATGGCGAACTCCAGCGTCTTCAGCGCGTCGGCGTAGGGCGAGCGGATCTTGGATCCGTCGCCGGAGACGACGGCCTCCAGGAAGGTCCGGTCGCACAGCAGGCCCGGATCGCCGGTGTGCTTCACGCTGATCGCCCCGCCGTTGGCCGCGGACAGGCTGCCGTCGCCCTTGACCACCAGATCGCCGACGGCGGAAGTCTCCTCGCCGGGCGCCTCGCCGTAGATGTCGGCGCGGTCCAGCAGGTACATGTCCAGCCGCTTTTTCCGGGTGGAATAGGTGGTCTTCGAGTCGAAGGCCTCGCCGCTCAGCGCATAGCACCCCGTGGCGATGGTGGCCAGCGCGCCGGAGCGGAAGCGCACCACGGTGACGGACACGTCGTCCGTGTCGTAGTTCTCGAACTCTTTGATATAGCCCCGCGCGGCCATGGAGAAGACCGTCTCCGGCTCGCCGTAGGCATAGCGGATGTAGTCCAGCTGGTGGATGGTCTGTTCGGCCAGCTGTCCGCCGGACATGCTCTTCACCCGCCACCACGGCATATCCGGCACGCCGCCGAAGCGGGTGCAGTTGATATAGATGACCTCGTTGTTCCGGACGAAGGCCCGGACCGGCGCGGCCAGCATGTCGTAGCGGCACTGGAACCCGACGGCGGTGATCAGGCCCGCCTCTTCCACGCGGCGGCCGATCTCTCTGGCCTGGGCCAGATCCACCGACAGGGGCTTTTCCACGAAGAACGGGATCCTCCGGCGGATCAGGTCGTCCTCGATGGCCCCGTGGCAGTTGGGCGGGACGCAGACGAAGACCGCGTCCGGCACGATCTCGTCCAGCATGACGCGATAGTCCGTGAACGCCTTGCCGGAGCCGGTCTTCGCGGCAAAGCCCTCCGCCTTTTCGGGGATCAGGTCGCAGAAGCCGTCCAGCGTGATCAGATCGCCGTACTCCACGAGATGGCCCAGATGATAGGTGCCGATGCCGCCGCATCCGATGATACAAACTTTCAGCATAAGAAGGTCTCCTTCTGTAAAAGATTCGCGGTTCAGCCGAGCTCGCCCGCCAGGAGCGCGTCCATGTCGCGGGCGACCTCTTTCAAAAAGTCCTCGTGCGCGTCATACGTGCGGGTGGGGCTGACCTCGGCGGTAACGAAGCCGCCGTAGCCCGACTTGTCCAGCGCCTCTGTGACCGCGCGCCAGGACACGCTGGCCTCCGGCAGGTCGCACCAGTCGCCGCCGCCGTTGAAGCCGCCCGCGCGGCGATAGCCCTTGACGTGGATCTTGACGATGCGGCTGCCCAGGACCTCGATCCAGCGGACCGGATCCGAAAAGGCGATCACGTTGCCGACGTCGAAATAAGCGCCCACCAGCGGATGGCCGATGGCGTCGATGAGCCGGACCATGTCGTAGGGCGACGTGAAATAGCCGTTCCAGACGTTTTCCAGACCGACGGCCTTTCCGGCCCGGTCGATGTCGCCCCGCACGCGGCTGAACGCCTCGCAGACGGTGCGGAACACCGTCTCCAGCGGCCAGCGGGACAGATCCGCCCCGGGGACCACCAGGATCCCGTCCGCCCCCAGGGCCGCCGCGGCGCGCAGCTGCGTGCGGATCAGGGCCGCGGAGAACTGGATCGCGTCCTCCTCCGGCAGGCCGAGACGGCCGCCGTACAGAGACGTGGAGATGCCGGACACCGCGACGCCCGCCCCGGCGGCCATGCGGCGGATGTCGGCCAGCGCGTCGTCGCTGACGTCCGGGGCCAGGGCGTGCGGCCCGCCGCCGGCGTCCACGTTGAGCTCCACCGCGTCGAACCCGCAGCGCTTCAGCAGTCCGAACATCTCGGAAAACGGAACGTCCCGCTCCACGCTCCAGGCGTTGATCGATTTTTTCATGTCCGTTTCGACCTCCTTTTTTTCTGTCCGGCCTGGCGCGCGCCCGGCCGTGAGTCCATTGTATCACACATCCGGGGGAAGTGCAATCCGTTTTTTTCGTTCCCTGTCCGCATTTTCTTGCGTGCCGGGGCGGAACATGCTATAATGGACCCATACCCGCCGGGTCCCGGCGGAAAACGCCGCGCCCCCGGCGCGCGCTGTGAAAGGATGTCCTGGCATGTACGACGCTTTGAACGAGCTTTATCCCATCTGGCGCGGGCGGCGCGTCCGCCGCGAGAGCTTCCTGCCCACGGACAGGACCGTGTCCCTGCTCTACCCCGTCCTGGGGATCGAATCCGTCACCGATCTGCGCGGCGAGCGCACCTTCGTCCCCGGCCGGGACTACGTCCTGCGGGACGGCGGGCTGTTCCTGCCCGAAGGCTCGGCCATCCGCCTCCTGCCGCCGGAGATCGCCTGTCCCCCCGCCGGCGCGCCAAATCCCCTCGGTGAGATCTCCTTCGCCTCGGCCTCCGGCGGGATCCTGCCCTTCGCCGAGGGGCACGTGTTCCACGATATGCAGTACGCCGTGACCTACACCCACGCGGGCTCGTGGGACGGGCCCATCCCCGCCCCGCGGGATGGGCGCCTGCCGCTCACCAAGGCGCGGATCCGCGCGCGCCGCGGCTTCACCGTGGGCCTGCTGGGCGACAGCATCGGCGCCGGCGCCAACTCCTCGGCCCTGACGGGCGTCCCCCCCTTCGCGCCGCTCTGGATCGAACAGGTCTGTCTGCGGCTCTCGCTGGCGGTCGGAACGACGGTCCGGTGCGTCAACCGCTCGGTGGGCGGCATGGACGCGGCCTGGGGCCGCTCCGCGGCGACCGGGGCCTTCGCCGGCGACGTGCCGGACCTGTTCCTCATCGAGTTCGGCATGAACGACGCCTCCGGCAAGACGGACCGTCTGGTCTTCCGCGACAACTGCCGCGCCATCGCGGAGCAGCTGCTGGCGCTGAATCCAGACGTCGAGCTGCTGTTCGTCTCCACCACGCTGCCCAACCGCATGGCCCGGGACTTCGTCAGCGACCACGAGACCCACGAGCCGCTGCTGGCCGCGCTGGCCGACGAGTTCGGCCCGCGGGCCGACCTGGTGCCCATGACCTCTCTGCACCGCTATCTGCTGAGCAAAAAGAGCTTCTGGGACATGACCGGCAACAACGTCAACCACCCCAACGACTTTTTGGTCCGCGTCTACGCCCAGGCCATCCTGGCCGTCCTCGGGATCGAGGGCGGCCGGGCATGACGCTCACCTTTCTCGGGACCGGCGCTGCCGACTGGAACGGCTTCGACCCCGCCCTCGGCTTTCGCCGCCGTTTTTCCTCGGCGCTGGTCAACGGCGATCTGCTCCTCGACCCGGGGCCCGACGTCTTCGACGCCGCCCGGACCTTTTCCGTCGACCTGTCCGGCGTCCGGCGGGTGCTGGTGACCCACGAACACGCCGACCACTTCTGCCCGGAGACCATGGACCGCCTGCGCCGGGCCGGCGCGGAGCGCGCCGAGGTCCTCCCCGGCGCGTCCGCGCGCGTGGGCCCCTACGCCGTCACGGCGCTGCCCGCCAACCACGCCACCTGTCCCGGCGCGCGGCACTATCTGATCTCGGACGGCGTCAAAACGCTCTTCTACGGGCTGGACGGCGCGTGGCTGACGCTGGACGAGGTCCGCGGCATCCGCGCCGCGGCCCCGGTGGATCTGGCCGTGCTGGACGGCACGCTGGGGGACGCTGCGGACGATCTCCGCGTGTTCGAGCACAACAGCCTGCCCATGGTCACGGCGCTGGCCGCCGCGCTGTCGCCCTTCGTCCGCCGCTTTGCGGTCAGCCATATGGCCCGCACCCTCCACGGCACTCACGCCGCGCTGGAGGCGCGGCTGGCCGGAACGGGCATCCTCGCCGCCTTCGACGGCCTGCGGCTCGAGGTCTGACGCCGTCGTCTCTCCCCCGGCGTTCGTTTGCGTAAGCCTGCGCCGTTCGGGGCATCCTGTCTCTGTCCGGCCTTTGCCGGCCCATCCTCCCCGCCCGGAAAGGAGTCGTCTCATGGATTGGACCTATCTCGTCCTCGTTCTGCCCTTCGTGCTGCTGGCGATGCTGGCAAGCGCCCGGGTCAAGTCCGTCTACCGGAAATACGCCGCGGTCTGCTCGCGCCGGGGCCTCACCGCCGACGAGGCCGCCCGCCGGGTGCTGGCCGCCGGCGGCGTCACCGGCGTGTCCATGGACCGCATCCAGGGCGATCTGACCGACCACTACGACCCCCGGGCCAACGCCATCCGCCTTTCGGACAGCGTGGCCGGCAGCACCTCGGTGGCGGCCATCGGCGTCGCCTGCCACGAGGCGGGCCACGCGCTGCAGTACGCCGAGGGCTATTTCCCCATCCGCCTGCGCGCCGCCGTCATCCCCGTCACCAACGTCGGCTCGAAGCTCGCGATCCCGCTGGTCTTCGTCGGAATCCTGCTGACGTCCGTCAGCGCGGTGTTCGAATACGTGGCCTATGCCGGCGTGCTGCTGTTCGGCTTCTGCGTGCTGTTCCAGCTCTTGACCCTGCCGGTGGAGTTCAACGCCTCGCGCCGCGCGCTGCGGGCGCTGGGCGGCGGTCTTCTGGACCCGGACGAGCTGACCGGGGCCCGGCGCGTGCTGAACGCCGCGGCCATGACCTACGTCGCCGCGCTGGCCGTGAGCGTCATGCAGCTGCTGCGGCTGCTGACGCTGATCTCCGGCTCGTCGCGCCGCAGAAGATGAGAGGAGGGCTCTCCATGCCGGAGCGGACCGAAAACGCCGCTTATCTCACCACTTCCCTGCGCGTCCCGTACGTCCGCTACTGCGACGACGCCGAATTCGAAAAACATCTAAGCATCGTGCGGGAACAGGCCCGCCTGTCGCAGGAGATCGCGCTGTTCACCGAGTATTCCCACCGGGGCTATTGGCCCCTCGACGGGGTCCGGCGGCTGGCCGGTCTGCTGAAGCGCCGGATCGCGGCCTACCGCCGGGCCGGCTTCGCCCGGGTGGGGCTGAACGTGCTGGACACCTTCGGCCATATGGACGACGGCTGGGACCGGGCCGAGCCGCCGCCCATGCGGACCATGGTCGGACTCGACGGGCGCGTGTTCCGCACCTGTCTGTGCCCCACCTCGGACGAATTCCGGACCTATATCGCGGAAAAATACCGGATCCTGGCGGGGACCGGCGCCGATTTCATCTGGGTGGACGACGATTTCAAGCTGAAAAACCACGGCGGCGTCGAGATCTGCTTCTGCCCGGGCTGCATCGCCCGCTTCAACCGGGCCGAGGGGCGGAGCGAGACCTTCGCCAGTCTGACGGAGGCGCTTCGGACCGACCCCTTCGGCAGGACGGCAGACCGCTGGCACCGGTTCACCGTCGGCGAGCTGACCGAGGTGGCCCGGATCATCCGAAACGCCGTCCGCGCGGCGGATCCCGCCGTCGAGCTGGGGATGATGACCGTCCCCGACGACCGGTTCCCGGAGCACATCCTCTGCTTCGAGGCGTGGATGACGGCCCTCGGCGCCCGAAAGGGCCGGCCGGGCAGCGGGTTCTACACCGACGCGACCCCCACGGCCATCCTGCCGAAATTCCTGTTCTGCGAATACCAGCTGGCCCACTATCCCGACGCGGTGACCGACCGGCAGGTGGAACTGGAGAACTTTCCCGCGCAGGATTTCACCAAGGCCAGGACCATCACCAAAATGGAGTTCCTGTACGGACTGATGCAGGGCTGCACCGGCATCTCCATGAGCGGAGTGTTCGGTCATCAGGAAGAGCGGTCCCTGTACGACACGCGGGAGATCCTGGAGCGGAACGCCGCGCTCTTCCGGGAGGTCTCGCGCCGCGCAGCCGCCCTTCCTGATCGGGGGATCTACTGCTCGGATCCGTTCGGGACCGGCCCGCGCCTGATGGAGCTGTCCCTGCCCGTGACCGGGGACCGGAAGGCCGCCTGTGCCTTCGTCCTCACCGGGCACGCGCCGGACTCCTACGGCGACCGGGAGCTGCTGGAGCTGCTGTCCGGCGCTCTCGTGGTGGACGCCGGGGCGCTGAAGCGGCTGGAAGAGCGCGGCCTGGCCCGCCTCTGCGGCGTCCGGATCCGCCGGACCTACGACAACGCCGTTCTGGAGCGGCTGACGGACCACCCGCTGAACGGGGCGGGCCGCGGCTACCGGCGGAACGCCTGGGTCACCTTCGCGGGGGACCGGGCCGAGGCCGCCGCGCTGGATCTGACCGACGAAAAGACGGAGGTCCTCTCCGAGCTCCAGTCTCTGCTCGGCGAACCGTTCGGGCCGTGCATGACCGTCTTCGCCAACGAACTGGGCGGGACTGTCGCCGTTTGCGCCTATCTGTTCCCCGATTCCTGGCAGTTCGAGGCCAAACGGATCCAGTGGACCAACCTGTTCGACCGGATCGTCCCCGGCGGTCTCCCCGTCCGGGTCGATCTGCCGTACAAGATCGTTCCCGTCGTCCGCGGCGACCGGGCGGGACGCCGTCTGGTCATGCTGACCAATATGACCTTCGACGCCGCCGGCCCCTTTGACGTCGGGATCGCCGCCGAAGACCTGTGCTTCCTCGGGCCGGACGGCGGGCTCCGTCCCGCCGCCG